>NZ_JBNPOQ010000018.1:0-58898 GCF_050315235.1 Bariatricus sp. SGI.019
TTTGAGGTTATCGCTTATGGTGCGGCGATGACAGCCATATTCTTTGGCTAACTCATATGTAGATTTTCCAGCCTTATATTTAGATATTATTTCTAAGACCTCATTATTCGATAAATGTTTTTGTTGCTGCTTTATCTCAGTTTTGATAATATAAGCATTATCAGGATACTCTGACATAGAGCTATTCGTAACAGAGGTTATTGGAGTAGACTTGACTTTGCCGAGGATTATATCGTAATTCTTCGAGTTGATTTCCGATAGTCCCACTTCGGAAATGTCTGTTTGACAGGCATTTCTTTTTTGTTACAGCATTTTTGAATGGAGGCAGTAGGATGAATATTAGAGATTTGAATGTGTTTTTTGCAGTTGTAGAGACAAAACATCTGACAAAAGCGTCGAAACTTCTTTATATGACGCCTCAAGGTATCAGTAAAGTTGATGGTAGTATATAAATAGTACAAAATAAACATGACCATTTTCGATAAATATTATATGATAGTCATATGGTAAGGAGGAATGGTTATGGCTAAGCAATACTCACAACAATTTAAGGAGGATGCCGTTAGATACAGAAAAGATCATCCGGAATTATCTCTCCGTAATGCAGCTACAAATCTTGGGATCAGTGAATCTGCTTTGAAATGTTGGATGAAAGCAGCTCAGGATCATGAAGGAGTTGTTCCTACCAGAGGTTCAGGAAACTATTCCAGCGATGAGGCAAAAGAAATTGCCAGATTACAACGGGAGTTGCGGGATACTAAGGATGCACTTGAAGTGTTAAAAAAAGCAATCGGTATCCTGGGAAAATGACAAAAGCTCTCTACATGGCTACTTCTGAGTATGTAGAGGAAATCAAGGCCCTGCCTGAGAAACGCCAGGTTTCTGTCAGCGGGATACTGAAAAAATTAGGCGTTTCTCGGTCTGGGTATCGGGCATGGAAGCATCGTACCCCTTCCAATACTGAAGCACGTCGGGAAGTCCTGAAAGAGAAGATTCAGGATATCTATGATGCTTCTCACCAGAATTATGGCGCTCCTAAAATTACAGCAGAATTAAGGAAATCCGGAACAGAGATTGCTCAAAAAACAGTTGGCAATTACATGCGCCAAATGGGAATAAAAGCACAATGGGTAAAAAAATATATTCGGACAACAATCAATCCTGATTTTAGCAACAAATTAAAAAACATCTTAAACGAGCAGTTTAATCCTGAACAGCCAGATGCCGTATGGTGTTCCGACATTACCTATATTTGGACCTTTGAAGGATTTGTATATCTTACCAGTATTATGGACTTATATTCCCGAAAAATCATTGCATGGGTACTTAGTGATACTCTGGAAGCATCTCATGTAGTAAGATGTATTGAAGATGCAAAAGCAAAACGAAAGATTGATCATCCCTTGATTTTCCATTGCGATCGAGGATGCCAGTATGTTTCTGAAGCCTTTCAGAATGCAACGTCTGGAATGATTAACAGTTATTCCAAGAAAGCCTATCCCTGGGACAATGCATGTATTGAATCATTTCATGCACTGTTAAAACGGGAGTGGATTAATCGTTTCAAAATATTTAACTATACACATGCGTATAAGCTTATATTTGAGTACATAGAAACTTTTTATAACACAGTTCGAATTCATAGCCATTGTGGATATCTGTCTCCCAATCAATATGAAGAAGAATATCTTAAGAACATGGAGCAGAACGCAATGAAAATGGCAAGTTGAATTCTACACAACAAATGGAAAAAATGGTTATATTTAATTTGTACTTTTTCTTGACATAGCACCAAGTGATTAAAAACCTGGAGAATGAATGTGACTGTGAACTTTTCATACGCACCAGCAGTGGAATGGAACTGTCTGAATGTGGAAAATGTTTTTTTGAATATGCTCAAAAAGCAAAATTTGACTATCATAATATGAGAAATGAAATGTTACGCATTAAGCAGAAAGAGCATGGAGTAGTAGATCTGCTTTCTGCATTTGGTATTTTGCGTCTTGTAACACCGGAGTGTCTTTTGGATTTTAAGCGAAGGTATCCAGAGATTGATTTTTATCATAGAGAATGCCCGGACAAACAGGTGGAACGATGGTTTTTGTCTGGAGAAGGCAATGTTGCTTTTTCTCTGGCACCTTGTGATGAGAAATTATATGATGTATCTGAATTGGCATCATTTCCTGTAAAGCTTTTGGTTAACAAAAAACATCGTTTAAGTAAAAAAAGTTCTGTGTTAATTCAGGATCTGGAAGGAGAGCCTCTATATATAGAAAGCAGAGAATTTAAAATCCACGACATGATTGTTGATAAATGTCGGGAGGCGGGCTTTGAACCCAATATTATGTTTGAGACGAGTGGCTTTAGTCTATGTCATAAGATGGTTAGGGAGAATAAAGGGATATCTGTTACGGTAGATTTTGTCTCTGATGATATGGGGCATGAGGATATGGTTTTAATTCCATTTTCAGATGGTATCTATGAATGGAAGATTTGTATGCTTACACGGAAGAATGAGGTGATAGGTAATGGTGTGGATATTTTTCAGCGTCATGTAAAAGAGTGGTTAGACAAGATCCAGATCGGAAGTATCACAAGATAGTTGAAAGCAAGTAACAAAAAGTTGATGAAGCTTCAAAAGTTTTACCTTTTATACAAAAAAAGATAAAACTTTCGAAGCTTTTTTTTGGGAAATCTCTATATATAGAAAGATACAATATACTCATAAAAAACACCGATGATTAGCTTGAAAAAAGGTGTGTTACAATAATAACAAATGAAAAGTGTTACAAATTAAGGAGGACATTGTGATGAATATTGGAGTAACAGAAATCAGCCCAAGAGCGGTACAGCAGGTGGCAGAGAAAAAATTTAAAGAAGGTTATTATTGTTGTGAGGCGTTAATCAGCGCAATTCGTGATGAATTTAAACTGGATGTTCCAGAGGAAGTAATCGCTATGGCATCTGGTATGGCAGTTGGTGCAGGAAAGTCAGGATGTGTCTGTGGTGCATTTAATGGAGGTATTCTGGCGCTTGGAATGTTCTTTGGACGTACTGAGCAGGATGGTCCTACTAATCCGAAGAGTGTAAAATGTATGGAACTTACCAAGGAACTTCATGACTGGTTCAAGGTAGCAAATCAGAAGAATGCGATCTGCTGTAGGGTCCTTACAAAAGAGTTCGATAAAGGACGTGGAGAACACAAGGAACAGTGCATTTTCTTTACAGGTCTTTGTACATGGAAAGTTGCTCAGATTGTCTGTCGTGAGTTGGGTATTAAGAATCTGGACGAGATTGATGAGCCGGCACCAAGACGTACGATTGCTGAGATTTAAATATAACGTTAAGCCAGAAAGGAATAGAGTGACATGAATATAATTAAAAAAGTTCCAGTGCCTCTTTGCGGTGTAATGCTTGGATTTGCAGCACTTGGAAATCTGCTTCAGAGTTATGGAGAGGGTATTCGCTTAGTATGTGGAATTGTAGCTGCATTTTTATTGATTTTGGTACTTTTAAAACTGATCATGTTTCCAAAGATGATCAAAGAAGATATGCAGAATCCAATCATGGCAAGTGTATCTGGAACATTTCCGATGGCATTAATGCTTCTTAGTACATATGTGAAACCATTCATAGGGCCGGCAGCAATGTATATCTGGTTCTTTGCGATCGGTCTGCATATTGTGCTGATTGTATATTTTACAGTGAAGTTTATCCTAAAACTTCAACTGCCAAAAGTTTTTGCTAGTTATTATATTGTATATGTTGGAATCGCAGTTGCAGCTGTTACGGCACCGGCGTTTGAACAGACAGGAATCGGTGCGGCAGCATTCTGGTTTGGTTTTGTGACATTGATTATCTTGCTGGTACTTGTTACGGTTCGATATGTAAAGTGTCCGCAGATCCCTGAACCAGCTCAGCCATTGCTCTGTATCTACGCAGCACCTACAAGTCTTTGTATTGCAGGATACGTACAATCCGTGACTCCAAAATCAAGAGGATTTCTTCTTGTAATGCTTGCAGTTGCAACCGTGCTTTACATCTTTTCAATTGTAAAAGCAATCGGATATTTGAAATTAAAATTTTATCCGAGTTATGCAGCATTTACTTTCCCATTTGTTATCAGTGCAATTGCAACGAAGCAGACAATGGCTTGTCTTGCCAATATGGGACAACCAATGCCAGTATTAAAATATGTAGTACTCATTGAGACTGTGCTTGCAGTAGTATTTGTGGTTTACACATTTATCAGATTTATGGGATTCCTTTTTATAAATCAGCCTGCTAAATAGAATGGATAGATGTACATAATAAAAATCAGGGAGAAATTTACAAAAAATTTCCCCCCTGATTTTTTGATATGTATTTATCATTACATAATTTAAATTAAAAAGTCAGATAAGCTTAAGTAAATTACTGTAATAATTCAATAAATGCACCGAGTCGTGTATCAATCTGAGCCTGATCGGCTGGCGAATAATCAGTATTGATTGCAATATAAGGAATATGCTTTTCTTTGGTAACGAATGTCTTTACAGCATCTGATTCAATGGCAAATGTATGACAGGCCTGTAATAAGACTTCTACGACACCGTCCACCTGATACTCATCAATCTGTACATCCAGTGCTTCTAAACGTCCTGGGTTTGGACTCATTACAGAACAGTTAACGCGAAGGTATTTTTCGGCAATTGCGGTAATTGGATCCTTTGTTTCATCGATCGGGTCTTTCTTCTCGCGAGGACCACAACAGTTCTCAAATCCAACAACGTCTGCGCCAAGTTCTTCAATTCGCTTGATAATCTTGTCCATAACGCCGGTGGTAGGGCAACCTGTAATGAGAATACGAGGTCTGGATGGTTTTCCTTTATATTCGCGCTCATAAAGGTCTTTTAATTCTGCAGTACGTTTTTCAAGAAAAGCAATCTTATCTTCCAGATTTGGAGAGAATTCATTGGAAGCAATCACTGTGGCAATCTCATAGCCCGTAATCGGAGATGGCTTCAGTCTGGCAACCTCAAAGAAATCAAGAACAGCTTTTCGTTCCCGGTTGCGAAGCTTGATAGCATCTCGTATCTTATCGTCGGTAATGGTTATATTGTAGAATTGTTCCAAATCTTCTTTTACACTAATGACTTCCTGTTTCCAGAATTCAAGAGCGCCGCGGCCAGTCTTTCCCGGTGGAAGCTGCATAATATGGCAGTGTTTTAATTCACCCATCAATTCATACATTTTTTTCTTACCGTCGCAAGTTGTCTCAGCAAGAACCATATCTGAGAAATAGAAGAAAGGACAACGATCGGTAACAGCTGCTCCATAACTGGCCTTGATCAGCGGGCACAAGTTTTTGGGAAGACGAACCTCAGCAGCAGGAATATTGTCATCTCCTATACCACATAACACAACTGCAACTGCATCAGCAGCCAGAATCAGTTCCCATGGAGTATAAGTACAAAAAACTCCAACAATACGATGCCCCTGTTCCTTCAATTCCTTCATTGTTAGAAAAGCTTTTTTGCGTGCTTCGGGATAAGTTTCAAAATTTTCGGGCAATGCAAATTCAGGCATGTCAGAATACCTCCTTTATGAATAGAAAATAATTATTAATTTATATTATAGAAGTGTTAAAGAAAAATGAAAAATAGAAATGAATAATATATATATAGAAGAAATCTATTAAAAAATTCACAAAAGCGTCATAAATCCATGCTATGATATAAAATATGAATAATAATTTGTTTGGGGTGATTTCATGGAGAAGATTAAGATATTAGTAGTGGACGATGAAAGTAGAATGCGTAAGCTGGTGAAGGATTTCCTGGAGCGGGAAGGATATGTTGTTCTGGAAGCTGGCGATGGTATGGAAGCGATGGAAATTTTTTATGAGGAGAAAGATATTGCACTGGTGATTCTGGATGTTATGATGCCGAGAATGGATGGCTGGCAGACTTGTAGGGAGATTCGGCAGTCTTCTCAGGTACCGATTATCATGTTGACTGCGAGAGCGGAGGAAAGTGATGAACTTCAGGGATTTAATCTGGGAGTGGATGAATATATTTCCAAACCATTTAGTCCGAAGATTCTGGTCGCACGTGTTGAGGCTGTCTTAAGAAGGTCCAATGCTATTGCGGCCGGTGAGACGATAGATGCCGGCGGAATTGTCATTGATAAAGCAGCACATCAGGTAAAGATAGATGGCGGGGAAATAGATCTGAGCTTCAAGGAATTTGAATTACTGACATATTTTGTGGAGAATCAGGGGATTGCGTTGTCTCGAGAGAAGATATTGAATAATGTGTGGAATTATGATTATTTTGGAGATGCAAGGACTATTGATACCCATGTGAAGAAATTGAGAAGTAAGTTAGGAGAAAAAGGAAATTATATTAAGACAATCTGGGGAATGGGATATAAATTCGAGGTTGATGAGGCATGAAACATTCTATTAAGCGACAGATGATTACGGTGTTTTTGGGGCTTTTGACTTTTCTTGTGTTGGCGCTTCTGGTAATTAATGTAAAGTTTCTGGAGCCGTATTATATTCGTAATAAAGAGACACAGTTTATTAATATGTATGAGAAGCTAAATGAAGCAAGAGAAAATGGAACTTTGGATAATGAAGAGGTCTCGAGTAATCTGGTGCATCTTGCAGAAAAAAACAATATTTCTTTTTTGGTGGAAGATGAACGAGGAGCTGTTTACACCAATGTGCATGATAAGAATCTGTTGAAAAACCAGCTGGTTGGATATTTCCTGAATCAGGCACAGAAAGAAAGCGAGATATTGGAGAGTACGGACGAATATCAGATCAATCAATCCTGGGATCCATGGAATCAGAATTATTATATTGAGATGTGGGGGACTTTCGATGATGGAAGCCAGTTCTTACTTCGGAGCCCACTGGAAAGTATCCGGGAAAGCGCAGCAATCTCTAATCGCTTTCTGATATATATTGCCAGTTTTCTGATCATAATATCAATTGTATTTATCTGGTATTTTTCTAAAAGACTTACCAATCCAATCCTTGAGTTGGCTGTGCTGTCTGATAAAATGGCCAACCTTGATTTTGATGCAAAATATACCAGTGGTGGAAGTAATGAGATTGGCGAGTTGGGTGCAAATTTCAATCGCATGTCTGAGAAACTGGAAAGCACGATATCGGAGTTGAAAAAGGCAAATAATGAACTACAGAAAGATATTGAGCGGAAAGATAAGCTGGAACAGATGCGTAATGAATTCCTGGGCAATGTGTCTCATGAACTGAAGACTCCGATTGCTTTGATTCAGGGATATGCCGAAGGTCTGAAGGAGGGCGTCAGTGATGACCCTGAAAGCCGCGAATTCTATTGTGATGTTATTATGGATGAAGCGGCAAAAATGAATCAGATGGTGAAGAATCTTTTGACATTGAATCAGTTAGAGTTTGGAGATGAGGAGATTGAATTTACACGTTTCAATCTGACGGAGCTCATCAGAGGTGTTTTGCAGAGTATGGAGATTCTTGCGCAACAAGAAGATATTACCGTTATCTTTCGCCAGTCGGAGCCTGTCTGTGTATGGGGAGATGAATTCAAGATTGAGCAGGTCCTTCGTAACTATATCAGTAATGCATTTCATCATGTGAAAGGTGAAAAGGTAGTAGAAGTGAAGATTACGCTTGAACAACAGAAGGCGAAAGTGACAGTATTCAATACAGGTAATCCAATTCCTGAAAAGGATATTACGCACATCTGGGATAAGTTTTATAAAGTAGATAAAGCACATACCAGAGAATATGGCGGTAATGGAATTGGGCTGTCAATCGTAAAAGCAATTATGGAATCTTTCCACCAGAAATATGGTGTCAAGAATTATGACAATGGTGTTGAATTCTGGTTCGAACTTGATGTACAATAAGCCCATAGCAATGAGCGCAGAAGCAATCGGAGCAAGACAGGATGAGGAAAGGCGGGTTTGAACATTGATAGCAATTATAGATTACGATGCGGGAAATATTAAAAGTGTGGAAAAAGCCATGCAGTTACTGGGACAGGACGTAACCATCACCAGGGACAGAGAGACAATATTGCAGGCAGATAAGGTTATACTTCCTGGAGTTGGTGCATTTGGAGATGCCATGGGTAAGATACGTCAGTATGGTCTGGAGGAAGTCATTGGCGAAGTTGTAGACCAGAAGACTCCATTTTTGGGAATCTGCCTGGGACTGCAGTTATTATTTGAAAGAAGTGATGAGACACCGGGAGTGGAAGGCCTGGGAATTTTAAAAGGTGAGATCTTACGAATTCCGGACAAAGAGGGACTTAAGATTCCGCATATGGGATGGAATTCACTGAAGTTCCAGAATCAAGGAAGGTTATTTGCTAATCTGCCAGAAGAACCTTACGTTTATTTTGTACACTCTTATTATCTGAGAGCAGCAGATGAGGGGATTGTAACAGCAACAACAGAGTATAGTACACATATTCATGCTTCTGTTGAGAAAGACAATGTGTTTGCTTGTCAATTCCATCCGGAAAAGAGCAGTGATGTGGGAATTCAGATACTTAAGAATTTTGTGGAAATATAGGCGGAGGTTAAAGGATGCATACAAAGAGAATTATTCCATGTCTGGATGTAAATAATGGACGAGTAGTAAAAGGTGTCAACTTCGTTGATTTAAGAGATGCCGGTGATCCAGTGGAGATTGGTAAGGCATATGATAAAGCTGGTGCTGATGAACTGGTGTTTTTGGATATCACAGCATCTTCAGATGCCAGAGAAACTGTGATAGATATGGTTCGGAAGGTAGCAGAGACCGTATTCATTCCGTTTACCGTGGGCGGCGGTATTCGGACTGTAGACGATTTTAAGGCGTTGCTTCGGGAAGGAGCGGATAAGATTTCTATTAATTCTTCTGCTATTAATACGCCAAGATTGATTTCAGATGCGGCAGATAAGTTTGGCAGTCAGTGTGTAGTTGTAGCTATTGATGCCAAAAAAAGAGCTGATGGAAGCGGTTGGAACATATATAAGAATGGCGGACGTATTGATGTGGGAATCGATGCGCTGGAATGGGCTTCTAGAGTTGAAAAGTTAGGAGCCGGAGAGATACTTCTGACGAGTATGGATTGTGATGGAACGAAAGCAGGATATGATCTGGAACTTACAAGAGCTATTGCAGAAGAGGTATCCATTCCTGTGATTGCATCCGGGGGTGCCGGGACGCTGGAACATTTTTATGATGCATTGACGGACGGAAAAGCAGATGCTGCATTGGCTGCATCATTGTTTCATTATAAAGAACTGGAGATTAAAGAAGTAAAAGAATATCTGAAAGGACGAGGTGTGTCCGTACGTCTGTAGCAGAGAGGTGAATGTTATGGCTGCGATTAATAATGATTGGCTGGAGGCTCTTCAGGGAGAGTTTAAAAAGCCTTATTATAGAAAATTATTTGAAACGGTAAATCAGGAGTATAAGACGAGAAAAATCTTCCCGCCGGCAGATGATATCTTTAATGCGTTTCATCTGACACCATTACATAAGGTAAAAGTTGTGATTCTGGGACAAGATCCATATCACAATGATGGACAGGCGCATGGACTTTGCTTTTCTGTAAAGAAAGGTGTAGATATACCTCCATCTCTGGTTAATATCTATCAGGAATTGCATGATGATCTTGGATGTACGATTCCAAATCATGGATGTTTGACGAAATGGGCCGAACAAGGTGTTTTGATGTTGAATACAGTCCTTACCGTGCGTGCACATCAGGCCAATTCCCATCGCGGGATTGGTTGGGAGGAATTTACAGATGCGGCAATTATGGCGTTAAATAATCAGGATCGACCGATTGTGTTTATTCTATGGGGAGCGCCCGCTCAGAAAAAAGAGAAGATGTTGACAAATCAAAATCACTTAATCCTAAAAGCGCCTCATCCAAGTCCGTTATCTGCATACAGAGGTTTTTTTGGCAGCAAACCTTTTAGCCAGACGAACTCATTTCTTGAAGAACATGGAATCGAACCGATTGACTGGCAGATTGAATAGAAGGGTAGAGATACCAGGAGGGATACGATGGGAAAACAATATGATCTTGTAATTATTGGAGCAGGTCCGGGAGGATATGTAGCTGCAAAGAAAGCGGCAAAACTGGGGATGTCGGTTGTTATCATAGATAAGGGAGAGATTGGCGGTACTTGTATTAACCGTGGATGTATTCCTACAAAGGCTTTGATTCATGCGGCGACACTGTATCGTGAGATGACAGAGTGTGAGAAATTCGGACTTACTGCAGAGAAAGTTGGATTTGATCTGCAGAAGATATATGAATATAAGGAATTATCATCAGCCAGAATGCGAGAAGAATTGCAGAAAGAATTTGATGCACTTGGTATAGAATCCGTAAAGGGAACTGCTGTTATTCAAAGTGATCGCAGAGTGCGGGTAACAACATCTGACCAGAGAACAGAATATTATATTGGAAAAAATATTTTGATTGCAACGGGTGCGAAAGCACGGATGATAGACATTCCAGGAATGGATCTGCCTGGAGTTATGACAAGTGAAGAATTATTGACATCAGAAGAAAGCAGCTATGGCAGATTGTTGATTCTTGGCGGTGGAGTTATAGGAATTGAATTGGCAACAGTATTCAATGCACTTGGCGGTAAGGTGACGATTGTTGAGGTGTCTGACCGCCTTCTTCCGAATATGGATCAGGAATTTTCAGATGCATTAGAAGAGATTCTTACGAATCGTGGAATACATATCTGTAAGAAAAGTATATTGGAAAAGATTACGAAGGATGACAGGGGACTGGAATGCCATTATGTATGTCAGGGAGAGAATCAAAAGACTTGTGTGGATGCGGTGCTGGTTTCTGTGGGAAGAGTTGCTAACACAACAGGATTATTTGATTCAGATGTTCCGATAAAATTAGAAAATGGCAGAATCGTTGTAGATGATTTCTATATGACGAATCTCCCTGGAATTTATGCGATCGGAGATGTGATTGGTGGAATTCAACTGGCACATGTTGCCTCTGCACAAGCGACATACGTAGTAGAACGCATGAATAATGTGGAGCCTTCTGTGATTGTGGAGATGGTTCCAAGCTGTCTGTTCACGTCTATTTCCATTGTTCCGAGTTGTCTGTATACAGACCCTGAGATTGCTTCTGTGGGTATTACGGAAGAAGAGGCAAGAAAGAAGGGGATACCGCTTCGCTGTGGAAAATACGTCATGAATGTCAATGGACAGTCCATTATTTCAAAAGAAGAGCAGGGATTCATTAAGGTATTATTTGCAGCCGATAGTGATGTGCTCCTGGGAGCGCAGCTTATGTGTCAGCGTGCAACGGATATGATTGGAGAATTGGCAACGGCAATTGCGAATGGATTAACATCTGCACAGTTAATGTATGCAATGCGTGCGCATCCGACATTTAATGAGGCAATCTCCTGTGCGGTAGAAAATAGCAGAGAAAGTCAGTCAAGATGGTAGAAATTCCTACAATATCTTGATTTTATATTAGATAAAAGAGTATAATAAAAGAGGTAGTGAGAACAAAAACGAAATGGAGGGCTTCATATGGAATTAAAACAAACGAAGACAATTTTGGATGTTCGCAGAGGTTACCTGATGACAGTTCTTGGGGTGAGCGTTGTCGCAATTATTGTAGCGGGGGTTATATCTAATTCATTTGTGCACAGCATTCCGATATTTACAATCTGTATATTTGCAGTTTTTATTATCATGCTGTCTTTGATCTACGATGTTTATATTAATTCAACCTATCGTATTTTCCTGGTTGATGATGATGTGTACATCTATTATCCAACTTATAGTTCAAGAGCCGGTAATGAATTCATTTTCTATAAAGTGCTTGAAGTAGACAATGCTACGGTAAAAGGAAGTTCTATTGTATTTAACGGGACGGTTTCAGTCGTAACTGATGCTATCGAGAGAAAAGGAATGAAAGAAGTTGCTGATCCAAAAGCATTATTTGCGGAAGTGTTTTCAGAAGATACATACTCTATTCAAAAGAGATTCCGTATATCCAGAATCTTTGATGGAGAGAATGAATTGATGGCAAAGCTTGCAAAGAAGAAAAAAGTAAAATAATGGGGAAATAAAAACAGAAGCGGGAATATACCTGCTTCTGTTTTTTACTCTATAGGAAACTTCGTTTCCATAGAGTAAAAACCCTACGCTCGCAGAACTCTTTGTTCTAGCAATGAAATTCGCAAAGTTAATCTCGTTTCTGCATAAATATATTGACAAAAGTATCAGAATGTGATTATATTTAAATATGAACATATGAATAATTGTTCATATGAAAAGATTTAACCAGCCAGGAGGATATAGATATGGAGAATCGGGAGAGAAGAAAGGAAACGGTATGTGAATGCGGTTGCGGACATGAGCAGCATCACGAAGAAGAATGTAGTTGTGGGCACGAGCATCATCATGAGGAAGAATGTAGCTGTGAGCATCACCACCATCACGACCATCATCACGAAGAAGAATGTGGTTGTGGACATGAGCACCACCATCATGAGATAGAAGAGCAAAGGATACCGTCAATGCCGGAAGGGGTAGAAAAAAGAGTTTATATTTTAGAGAATCTTGGGTGTGCCAATTGTGCAGCTAAGATGGAACGACAGATTCGTGAGATTCCAGGTGTTGAGATGGCAACGATTACATTTGCAACAAAACAATTGATTGTGGCAGCAGATAATCAGGAAAAGTTGTTGCCAGAATTCAGGAGAATTTGTGCTTCAATAGAAGAAGCAGTAATCGTAACACCAAGGGAAGATCGAAGTGTGAATAAGAAGAAAGAGAATCCTTTGGAAGAGAATAAGAAGGATATTCTGGCTATTACCGTGGGTGCAGTTTTGTTCATTGCAGGTCAAATTGCAAGTCATATGCTTCCGGGTTCATGGATTGTAAGTATTGTATTTGTGGCTGCATATGTGATTCTTGGACTGGAAATTGTCTGGACAGCAGTTAGGAATCTGGCAAAAGGACACGTGTTTGATGAGAATTTCCTGATGAGTGTGGCAACACTGGCGGCATTTGCAATCGGAGATTTTGCGGAAGCTGTAGGAGTTATGTTGTTCTATCGTGTGGGAGAAGTGTTCGAAGAGATTGCAGTAAGCCGTAGTCGGTCTCAGATAATGGAGGCGGTAGATCTTAGGCCTGAAGTCGTGAATCTGGTCAAGGGAGACGAAGTGAGGAGTATTCCGGCACAGGATGCAAAAGTTGGAGATATTATTCTGATTCGTCCGGGGGATCGTATTCCTTTGGATGGAAAAGTTATTGAAGGACGTAGTCAGATCGATACTTCACCGGTTACTGGAGAACCGGTACCTGTCAGTGTATTTCCTGGGAAAGAGATATATTCTGGATGTGTCAATGATCTGGGCGTGTTGAAGCTGGAAGTTCAAAAGCCGTTAGGTGAATCTATGGTGACACGTATTCTGGATTCGGTAGAAAATGCTGCGGCAAGCAAGCCAAAGATTGATCGCTTTATTACAAGGTTCGCCCGAATCTATACGCCAGTTGTTGTTTTTGCAGCGATATTGACGGCTGTGATTCCTTCCTTGATTACTGGTAACTGGAATTACTGGATCTATACGGCAATTACATTCCTGGTCATCAGTTGCCCGTGTGCATTGGTACTGAGTGTGCCGCTGGCCTTTTTCTCGGGTATTGGGGCTGGATCCAGACAGGGAATCTTATTTAAAGGCGGAATTGCGATTGAAGCGCTGAAAGATATAAAAGCTGTAGTCATGGATAAGACGGGAACCATTACCAAGGGAAATTTTGTGGTTCAGCGAGTAGAGTCATTGGGAAGATTAACGGAAAAGCAGATATTGACGATGGCAGCCGATTGTGAGCTGAATTCTACACATCCAATTGGAACCAGTATAGTGGCAGCAGCGAAAGAAAAAGGACTGGGGCTTGTCAGACCATTGGAAGCAGAGGAGATATCAGGGAAGGGAATCCGTGCAGTATTCCCGGAAGGAACAGTGCTTTGCGGTAATCGCGGATTGTTGGAATTATATGGTATAGATACCAATGATTATGAAGCAGGAATATATGGAACGGAAGTGTTGCTCGCCGTAGACGGCAAATTAGCAGGCTATCTGGTTGTTGCCGATGTGATTAAAGAGGAAGCGACTGATGCTGTGAGTCGGATGAAGTCTCAGAATTTGGTGACAGCAATGTTGACAGGAGATGCGAAGGATAATGCGATAGCTGTGGCCAAGAAGACAGGAATTGATGAAGTGCATGCTCAGCTCCTGCCTCAAGAGAAGCTGGAACATTTACAGAAGATTCGTGAACAATATGGTTCTGTTATGTTTGTAGGTGACGGGATTAATGATGCTCCAGTTCTTGCGGGGGCAGATGTAGGAGCAGCTATGGGAAATGGCGCAGATGCAGCAATTGAAGCAGCAGATGTCGTTTTCATGACTTCATCAATGAATGCAATTCCTGAAGCAGTAAAAATTGCCAGACAAACTGGTAAAATTGCAATGCAGAATGTCGCTTTTGCTTTGATTATTAAGTTCCTGATTATGATATTAGGAATTATGGGATATGCGAACATGTGGATGGCTGTGTTTGCGGATACGGGAGTTGCCATGTTGTGCGTGATGAATTCGATTCGTGTGCTGTATACTCAAAAAGAACGAATCAAATAGATATACAATAGTTACAAAATTATTAATTTTAATTTCATTTTATGCCAAATGGTTGAATTTGAAGAGGCCATTTGGCATAATTAATTGATAAGGTTTCTGATTTTTTGAAAGGAAGGAATGTATGAAGAGAACGGAAGCTGAGTGTTGCGAAGTTACATGTGTTCATACGGATACAGTTTACATGGTGAAGAACAAGATGCCGGAAGAAGATCTGTTAAAAGAACTGGCAGATTTTTATAAGGTATTTGCTGATTCGACAAGAATTAAGATTTTGTGTGTGTTATTGGAGGCTGAGATGTGTGTCTGTGATCTTGCCGAGGTGTTAGGCATGACGCAGTCAGCTATATCCCATCAGCTTCGAATATTGAAACAGATGAAGTTAGTGAAGAACCGCAGAGAAGGAAAGACCGTATATTATTCGCTGGCAGATGATCATATCCAGACAATTATCAGTCAAGGAATGGAACATATTATGGAGTAGTTTTCATATAGTGATTAAAGGGAATATCATATGACGGAGAAGTTGAAAAAAAGATGTATCATTTATAGTGTAGGGGTGTTGGTGTATGTGAGTGCGATTGAAGCTACCATACATCTGACGTTAACTGACAGAGTAAAATTTATATGGTTTCTTATTGCGTATCTGATCATAGGGTTTGATGCTTTTAAGAAACTGGAACAAAATCTGCTGCAGAAAAAGTTCCTGTCAGAATATACGTTAATAATCTTGGCCACAATTGGAGCTTTGGGAATTGGAAGGTATGTAGAAGGTGTACTTGTAATTCTTTTGTTTGAATTGGGAATGATTTTTGAAGCTTTTTCAAGAGACAGAGCGAAAAAAAATATTGAAGAGTTGATTAATATCCGTCCAGAATATGCAACAAGAAAGGTTCATGGAAGAGAATTCAAGGTAGATCCGTCCGCATTGAAGCCGGGACATATTATTGTGATTAAGCCGGGAGAGCGTATTCCGGTAGATGCTGTGATAACATCAGGCACTACGAGTATTGATACGAAGGCAATTACGGGAGAAGCAATTCCTCAATCTGCATGGCCGGGGGATAAGATTTATAGTGGATGTATTAATCTGAATGGTGTGATTGAAGCAAAAGTTTTAGAATTATATGTGGATTCTACCGTATCCAGAATCATGGAGATGGTGGAGGATGCGCAGAATAAAAAGGCAGAGAGTGAGACTTTCATCACCAGATTCTCCAGAATTTACACACCGCTTATGTTGTTGGGAGCTTTTGCGGTCATGATATATCCGTCACTGACATTTTCTTATGGAAATTGGGATACTTGGATTTACCGCGGATTGATTTTCCTGGTGATTGCCTGTCCCTGTGGATTGGTATTGTCAGTACCAATTGCATTTCTTGGAGGAATCGTAACGGCTGCACGCCATGGAATTGTAATGAAGGGCGGTAATTTCCTGGAAGATCTGGCAAAGGCTGATACATTTATTTTTGATAAGACAGGGACCCTGACGGAAGGTGTCTTTCAGGTGAAGGAAGTCAAGGCAATTGGAATGCCGAACGAGGAACTCCTTAGGATCGCCGCACATGTTGAGTGCCACTCTAATCATCCGATTGCACAGTCACTGAGGGAAGCCTATGGGAAAGAGATAGCAGAGAATAAAGTATATAGAATGCGAGAGATACCAGGATATGGTGTCAATGCGACATTCGAAGGAGAGCGCGTCTATGTTGGAAATAACAGGCTGATGGAGAAGCAGCAGATACTTTGTGATGATGTCAGTCAGCCGGGAACTGTTATCTATGTAGCTGTCGGAAAGAAATATGCGGGATACATTGTTATTGCGGATACTATAAAAGAAGATGCCGTGGATACACTTAAATATTTGAAGGAAAAATGTAAGGCGGTATTGGTCATGTTGACTGGCGATACGAAGAGCGGAAGTATACAAGTGGCAAAAGAATTGGAGATGGATTATGCATATGCAGACTTGATGCCGGAAGATAAGCTGGAGCAGGTAGAAGATTTCCTGCGTATTCAGGATGGAACCGAGAGGCTGGTATGTGTAGGTGATGGAATCAATGACGCGCCAGTTCTTGCGAGAGCGGATGTGGGAATTGCCATGGGAGCGTTAGGTTCGGCGGCAGCGATTGAGGCAGCTGATATCGTATTGATGGAAGATGAACTTCCAAGAATTATAGATGCAATTAAGATATCCAGAGAGACATTAAGAGTAGTAAACCAGAATATTACTTTTGCATTGGTTGTTAAGGGATTGATTTTGATTCTTGCCATTATTGGCTATTTTGGTATGTGGGAAGCAATATTGGCAGAAGTTGGAGTAATGTTTGCTGCTATTTTAAATGCTGCGTGGGTAGCAAGATATAACGTATAGGAGGAAGTATGAAGCGTATAAGGGTAGTACTGTCCGTTTTACTTTTGGGAGTGTGTCTCAGCGGATGCGGGAAAAATCCTTCGGAAGAAGGAATAGAATATCTGGAAAATGGGCAGTATGAAGAGGCGATAGAACAATTTGAAGAGGCAATTGAAAAAGAGGTGAATGTGGGGGATGCCTACAGAGGAATCGGGATTGCCAAATGGGAACAAGAGGATTTTGAAGGAGCACGCGATGCTTTTGAAAGTGCACTGGAAAACAATGCGCAGAAGACAGGAACGATTTATAATTTTATTGGAATCTGTGAACTGAAATTAGAAGATCCGGATTCAGCAATTAATTATTTCCGTCTCGGTCTTGGTCAGGAAGATATCAGCGAGGAACTGAAGCAGGAGATGCAGTATAATGTAATTGTTGCATATGAACAGGCAGAGGACTGGGAAAGTGCAAAAGTGAAGCTGAAGGAATATCTGAATGATTATCCTGACGATCAGAATGCGCAGAAAGAACTGGAATTTCTGGAGACACGGTAAGGAAAGAGAAGATGATTGAATTAGATAAAGTAACCGAGCGGGTAATCTTAGTAGGAGTCAGTCTGTCGGATCAGGATGACACGCAGAAATCACTGGATGAATTAAAGGAGCTGGCAGCAACTGCAGGGGCAGAAACTGTTGGAACAGTAATTCAGAACAGAGAGCAGATGCATCCGGGAACGTATATCGGAAAAGGAAAGATTGAAGAGTTAAAAGACCTGTTGTGGGAGTTGGACGCAACAGGTATTATTTGTGATGATGAACTTTCGCCGGCACAGATGAAAAATCTTCAGGATGAGTTGGATACGAAAGTAATGGATCGTACGCTGGTGATTCTGGATATTTTTGCTTCCAGAGCATCTACCAGTGAAGGTAAGATTCAGGTAGAACTGGCACAATTAAAGTATCGTCAATCTAGATTGACTGGTTTCGGAACAGCGATGTCTCGTCTTGGAGGAGGAATTGGCACCAGAGGACCAGGAGAGAAGAAACTGGAGATGGATCGAAGACTGATAAAGAGTAGGATCGCCCAGTTGAACAGAGAATTGAAAGATGTAAAACGTCATAGGGAGGTTACACGAGAACAGAGGAACCGGAATCGAATTCCGGTCGCTGCTATTGTAGGATATACGAATGCAGGAAAGTCTACACTACTGAATTCATTGACAGGAGCAGGTATTCTGGCTGAGGATAAGCTGTTCGCTACTTTGGATCCAACGACCCGTGGATTGAAATTGCCAAGTGGGCAGGAGATTCTTTTGACAGATACCGTCGGTTTTATCCGAAAGCTTCCTCATCATCTGATTGAAGCATTTCGCAGTACACTGGAAGAGGCTAAATATGCAGATCTGATTCTGCATGTGGTTGATATGGCGAATCCGCAGATGGATGAACAGATGTTTATTGTATATGAGACGCTTAAGAATCTGGAGGTTACTGACAAACCAGTTATCACCATATTTAATAAGATGGATAAAGCTGGAAATCAACAGATCATTCGAGATTTTCATGCAGATTATACCGTAAAGATATCTGCAAAGATGAAAGATGGAATTTCAGAACTGCTTCAAACAATCGAGGCAGTTCTGCGTGAACAGAAAGTTGCAATTGAGAATCTGTATTCCTACCAGGAGGCAGGGAAGATTCAGTTGATCCGTAAATACGGTGAATTACAGCAAGAAGATTACCGGGATGATGGAATATTTGTAAGAGCCTTTGTACCGGTAGAAATCTATGATAAAGTTAGAACTTCAAAGTAAAGTCCCGGTCTCGCGTGGCGATTCATGGAAGAACTTCTTGTAAGCTCTGGAAAATGTAGAATAATCTTTAAAGCCACAATCAAAGCAAGCCTGTGTGCCTGACACACCGGTTAGTATTAATTCTTTTGCAAGCAGGAGCCGTTTTTGGGAAATATAGTGTCCAAGAGTGTAACCGGTTTCCTGCTTGAATAGTCTCATCATATAGTATTTACTGATGTAAAAATGATCTGAAAGGATATCGATGTTCAGATCATGGTTTAGATTTTCGTTAATATATTGCAGGATGTCCAGAATTTTGGTATTACAGTTATCTGTATCAATGAATTCCAGACGATTTTTTCTTGCAGCACGGTTCAGATGTATCATAAACTCCAGAAAGAGGACTTGGCGATAAAGATCGGAAGCGTATCCGTCATCGGAAAAAGATTTTTCTAATCGTGTGATTGACTGGAATAAAGAACTGTTTTTTAAGGAAGGAATTCTTAATACATTGGAATGCTCTTCTTCTGCTTTTTGAAAGCAATAACTTAAATCATAAGAATCTGTTTTGTATGCGTTCATAAAATTTGGTGAGATATAGACAATGATTCGTTCATAGATCTGGGAATTATCTACAACCAGACGATGTATGTCATTGTGTCGGACCAGAACAATGTCATAAGGAGACAATTCATAAGATTTTCCTTCAATCGTATAAATAACGTGTCCTTTGATAAAGATGGTAATCTTATCAAAATCATGATAATGGTATTTTACTTCACGAGTTTCTTGATCAGTCAGGTGGAATAGTCTGAATTCACTGTTCAGGTATCCTTTTTTTATATATTGTCCCATGAAAATCACCTCTTTCATTATCATATATGAAGAGAGCATTATTTGCAATATAATAAGCACTAATTACGTTGAAAAGGGAAAAAATGCCTGATATGATGTCCTTAGAACGACTTGGGGAAAACTCCCGTAAAAAAAGATGGAGGTATGTTATGAAAGTTGTATTGGAACGTTATCATGGGTTGGGAAATGATTATGTTGTATTTGATCCAAATAAAAATGAATTGGAATTGACACCGGAAAATGTAAAGATGATTTGTGACCGTAATGCGGGACTGGGCTCTGACGGTGTCCTGGAGGGACCAATCTTAAAAGAAGATGGCATGTATGTAAAGGTATGGAATCCAGACGGAAGTGAATCTGAGACCAGTGGTAATGGTGTTCGTATTTTTGCAAAATATCTGAAAGATGCAAGTTATGTGCAGAAGAAAAACTTCAAACTCTACACAGGCAATGGACCAGTGGAGGTGACTTTCCTGAATGAAGACGGCAGCCGTCTGCGTGTGTCAATGGGAAAATTATCTTTTTGGAGTGATGATATCCCAGTTACAGGGGAGCGTCGAGAAGTAATCAATGAAGATATGGTATTTGGAAGAACATTATATCCAGTCACTTGTGTCTCCATCGGAAATCCACATTGTGTCATTCCAATGCGTGAGATATCTAAGCCGTTGGTTTGCAAGATCGGAGATTACGCTGAGATTGCAAGATATTTTCCAAATCGTGTGAATACGCAGATTATGAAAGTTGTTGATAAAGAACATGTCTCTATTGAAATCTATGAAAGAGGCGCCGGTTATACACTGGCATCAGGAACAGGTGCCTGCGCGGCAGCGGGAGTTGCATATAAGCTGGGCATGACGAACAATAAAGTGATTGTTCATATGCCAGGCGGAGATCTTCAGGTTGAGATCGAAGATGACTGGAATGTCTATATGACTGGAGATGTATTCTATGTAGCAAAGATTACATTAAGTAATGAATTCGCGGAAAAATTAAGAAGTTTATAATATAGAATATATGAAGATAGTAGGGTCTGTCTGGCATCTGTCCGGCAGGCCTTTTCTATTGCCGTGCATCACTGATACAAGTGTGATATAATAAGCACAATAGCAATTCAGGGAGGGACAAGGATGTCTTTGCAATTTGTATTTGGGCCTTCTGGCTCTGGAAAATCACATGATTTATATCAGTACGTTATTGAAGAAGCCCGGAGATATCCGGAACGAAATTACATTGTTCTGGTGCCGGAGCAGTTTACTATGCAGACACAGAAGGATCTGGTGACGATGCATCCATGTCATGGAATTATGAATATTGATGTCCTGAGTTTTGGACGTCTTGCATATCGAGTGTTTGAGGAGACAGGTGGAGAGCCCCTTCCGGTATTGGATGATGAGGGAAAGAATCTAATTCTGCGAAAGATTGCGGGAGATTACGAGAATGAATTATGCGTTCTAAGAGGTAATATGAAAAAACTGGGATATATCAGTGAAGTAAAGTCTGTTATCTCAGAGTTTACACAATATGACATTGGCGAAGAAGAGCTGGAACGGGTAATGGAGACGGCAGGTGAGCAGTCGAGACTTTATTATAAGTTAAAAGATATCCAGATTCTATATCGTGGATTCTCAGAATATCTGGAGAAAAAATACATTACCAAAGAGGAACTTTTAGATGCTCTGAGTAAGGTAATCTGCAGATCAGATATATTAAAGAATAGTATGATCGTGTTAGATGGATTCACGGGATTTACACCGGTACAGAATCGTTTGATATTGGAACTGCTCAGGCATTGCCGTAAAGTGATAGTGACAGTTACGATGGATGACCGTGAAAATCCATATGTCTATCAGCACCCATATCAGTTGTTTGCACTGAGTAAACATACGGTTACTACGATGATTCAGTTAGCTCAAGAGGAGAAAATTCCGATTGAAGAACCAATCTGTAAGTATGAAAAGCCGGCTTATCGTTTCCGTGAAAATGATGCTCTTGCGTTTTTGGAACGGAACTTGTTCCGTTATGGGAAAGATACATTTAGAAAAGAACAGGATTCGATAGGAATTCATGTTGCAAGAAATCCGAAAGAAGAAGCACTTGCTCTGGCAGGAGATATCCGGGCGCTGGTCAGACGAAAGGGATATCGTTACCGAGATATTGGAGTCATCGTAAGCAATATGGATGTGTACGGGGATTATCTGGAGCGGGCGTTTGAACTGTATGAGATACCGGTATTTATGGATCATAAGAGAAGTATCCTTTTGAATTCTTTTGTGGAGTATATTCGAAGCCTTTTGAATATGGCGGAACAGAATTTCTCCTACGAAAGTGTTTTTCGGTTCTTGCGCACGAATCTGGCAGGATTTACCTGTGATGAGATTGATGAATTAGAGAACTATGTGATTGGCCTGGGAATCAAAGGGTATAAGAAGTGGCAGGAAAAATGGGTACGTCGTCTGAAAGGTATGACGGAAGAAGAACTGGAACGTATGAATCATTTTCGCGTCCTTTTGGTGGAGAAGACAGATGCATTAATGTTTGTGTTAAAGCAACGAAAGAAAACGGTAAAGGATATTACCTTGGCGGTGTATGAGTTCATGGTCCGTGAAGAACTGCAGCTGCGCCTAAAAAAGCAAGAAGAAGAATTTCAGGCGATGGGAGAGCTGGCTTTGGCAAAAGAATATGCACAGGTATATCGGATAGTAGTGGAGCTCTTTGATAAGTTTGTGGAATTGCTGGGGGATGAGCCAGTAAGTTTGAAGGAATACTGTGAATTGCTGGATGCCGGTCTGGAGGAAGCAAGAGTAGGGGTGATTCCTCCGAGTATAGATCAGGTTGTAGCCGGTGATGTGGAGCGTACCAGGTTAAAAGATATCAAAGCATTATTTTTCCTGGGGGCAAATGATACGCAGCTCCCGGGTGCATTGTTGCAGACAGGGTTATTATCTGAACGTGATCGAGAGAGTTTTCAACGAGAGAAGTTGGCATTATCGCCTGGAGGAAAAGAAAAAGCTTATATTCAGAAGTTTTATCTATATATGAACCTGACGAAACCCTCTGATAAATTGGAAGTCTATTATAGTAAAGTATCTTCCGATGGGAAAAGTATCCGCCCTTCTTATCTGATACAGGAATTGCGTAGAATATTTCCTCTTATGAAGCTTCAGGATGAAGAAGAAAAAGAGTTAAAACAGCGAGAGTTTACAGAAAAAATGGGGCTGGATTGTATCATCCGGGGAATGCAGGGAACAGGAAATGGCATGGATGATACCTGGAAAGAATTGTATTCTTGGTATAGGAGAAATCCAAAGTGGCACGAGAAGGTAGAAAGCTTATTGAATGCTGGATATTATCAGCGTCCGATGGATGGATTGACGGAAGAAGTTGCAAAAAGACTGTATGGGGAGAATTTTGAGACAAGTATTACAAGAATGGAGCGGTTCTCGGCATGTGCATTTGCACATTTTCTTACATATGGTTTGAACTTACGGGAACGACAGCAGTATGAGTTTCAGGCAGTAGATCTCGGAAATATATGTCATAGTGCGTTGGAGAAGTATTCACAAAAAGTGGAGAGAGGACATAAGGACTGGGTATGTTTATCAGAAGATGAACAGAAGTATTATATAGAAGAAAGTGTGGAAGAAGCAATTACTGATTACGGGAATTCTGTTCTCTATAGTTCTTCCAGAGATGAATATATGATTGTCCGTATAAAACGAATGCTGGAACGAACGATATGGGCATTGACAAAGCAATTGGAGGCCGGAGATTTTCGGCCGTCCGCTTATGAGTTCCGATTTGCCAATGGAAAAATTGACCGGATAGATACCTGCGAGGATCAAGAGAAAGTCTATGTGAAAGTAGTGGACTATAAGACCGGAAGTCAGGCTTTTGATATCGTATCGTTGTATCATGGCCTTCAGCTACAATTGATGGTCTATATGGATGCCGCTGTAAAGATGGAAACCCAAAAGCATCCGGGAAAAGAAGTAATCCCATCGGGTGTGTTCTATTATCGGATTCAGGATCCATTGGTAGAAAAGCAGAAGAAAGAAGAAATCGAAGATGCACTTTTGAAAGAATTAAAACCAGATGGCATGATAAACCTAAGTGGCGATACGTTAGAGCATCTGGATCGTAAGAAAAATGGAGAATCGCTTGCTGTTCCGGTAAAATATAACAAGAATGGGAGCCTTGCGAAAAGTTCCAAAGCGGTATCTGAGGAAGAATTTCAGATTATGATGCATCATGCTGTCCAGAAGATAGAAAAGACAAAGAGACAGATACTGGAAGGCAACACGGATGTGTCGCCTTATCGCAGAGGTCAGGAGACGGGCTGTGATTACTGTAAATATAAGCATGTCTGTGGTTTTGATACGAAGATACAAGGATATGCATATCGTGAGATAGGGAAAATGACTCAGGAAGAAGCAATTGCTGCGATGAAAGCAGAGACAAAAGAGTGGGAAGGAGAGGAATAGATCATGGGCGTGACATGGACGGAAGAACAGCAAAAAGTGATTGATCTGAGAAATCGGAATATCCTTGTCTCAGCAGCGGCTGGCTCTGGTAAAACAGCGGTTTTGGTAGAACGCATTATTACGATGCTGACAGCAGATGTGAATCCGATAGATGTTGATCAACTGTTGATCGTAACATTTACGGAAGCGGCAGCAGCTGAGATGAAAGAAAGAATTAGAAATGCGATAGAAAAAAAACTGGATGAATTTCCAGAGAATGAACATCTAAAGCAACAGGCAACTTTGATTCACAATGCTCATATTACTACGATACACAGCTTTTGTCTGTCTGTGATCCGAGATCATTTTCATGTGATTAATCTGGATCCTGGATTTCGCATTGGAGAAGAAGGAGAGCTGAAATTACTTCGTCAGGATGTTGTAAAAGAGATTCTGGAAGAAAAATATCAGCAAGGAAATCAGAGATTTTTGGATTTTTCTTTGGCATATGGAGGAGGCAAAAGTGATAAGAAGATAGAAGAGCTGATCTTGAAGATTTATGAATTTTCCAGAAGTTATCCAGATGCCAAAGAGTGGATAGAAAAATGTGTAAAAGTTTATCAGATAGAAGATCTTCAGGAACTGGAAGAATGTGATTATATTTGTTTCGCAATGAAGAATACAAGAAGCTATCTGGAAGAAGCTATGAAATTATTGGAGCAGGGAATCGCAATTTGCCAGACTGCAGATGGACCAGCGGTATATGAGACGACTCTTTTGAATGACAGTCAGGTCATTGAGAAATTGCGCTCTGCTGACACATTTGAGAAAATGACACAGGTATTTTCGGAAGTAAAGTGGGTGCGATTGGCGGTCAACAAAGACAAGATGGTATCAGAAGATAAAATAGAACAAGTAAAATCTATCCGAGAAGAAGTAAAAAAGATTGTAAAAGACCTGAAAGGACAGTATTTCTATCAGGATGTAAGGGATGTCCTGGAGGATATTCAGCTTTGCCGCCCGGCGATGGAGGAACTTGCGGAATTGGTGCAGATATTCGCAGAGCGATTTGAGGAGAAAAAACGGGCGAAAAATATGATTGATTTCTCGGATATGGAGCAGTATGCTCTACAGATTCTGACGGAGAAGACAGAACATGGTTTGTTGCCATCAGCAGCTGCCAGAGAATATCAGCAACAATTTCTTGAGATTATGATTGATGAGTATCAAGACAGTAACTTTATTCAGGAGACGATACTGACCAGCATCTCTAAGGTGTCTCAGGGACATTACAATATATTTATGGTAGGTGATGTGAAGCAGAGCATCTATCGCTTTCGTTTGTCCAGACCAGAACTTTTTATGGAGAAATTTCATACTTATAGTATGGAAGATAGTCAGACTCAGCGTGTTGATCTTCATAAAAACTTTCGAAGCAGGCGCGAGGTGTTGGACAGTGTGAATTTTATATTCAGACAGATTATGGTACGTAATCTGGGAGGAATTACCTATGATGATCAGGCAGCTTTATATGCGGGAGCGGACTATAAAGAAGGTAAGAATCTGAAGACAGAAGTCCTGGTGATTGACAGTGATCTGGAATCATGGCAAGGAGCAGACGTTGAGTTAAAAGAGGTTACCAGGATAACAGAGAGAGAATTAGAGGCGCGGGCAATTGCGGGCAGAATTCGAGAACTGTTGGCCAGCCATCAGGTGATCGACAAAAAAACCGGTGAGTTTCGTCCGGTACGATATTCGGATATTGTAATTTTGACCCGCAGTGTGAAAGGGTTTGCAGATGTATTTACAGAAGTTTTGAATCGACAAGGAATCCCGACATATGCAGGTACGCGAGAAGGGTATTTTGCAACGCAGGAAATAGGTGTTCTGTTGGATTATCTGAGAGTTTTGGATAATCGAAGACAGGATATTCCTCTGGCAGCAGTGTTAAGATCTCCTTTCGGTGAACTGACTGAAATGGAATTGGCATCTATCAAGAGCGTATATAGAGATGGTTCCTTTCATCAGGCAGTTACATCTTATTGTGCTGAGGGAAAAGATTCTGTGATTCGAGGAAAACTTGAAAAATGTCTGAAGAAGATGGATGAATTCAGGTCTATTCTGCCGTATACACCTATGCATGAACTTTTGTGGAAGATTCTCGAAGAGACTGGTTATGGTGATTATGTATCATCAATGCCCGGAGGAGAACAAAGAAGGGCGAATCTGGAGATGCTGGTTGAGAAAGCAAGAGCTTTTGAAGCCACTAGCTATAAAGGATTGTTTCATTTTGTCCGTTATATTGAGCAGCTTCAAAAATATGATGTGGATTATGGAGAGGCAAGTATTGAGGATGAGCAGTCAGATACCGTCCGTGTAATGACCATCCACAAAAGCAAAGGACTGGAATTCCCTGTCGTGTTTGTAGCTGGCTTAGGAAAGAAATTTAATATGCAGGATGCACGAAGCAGCGTGTCACTCCATGCCAAGATGGGGGTGGGACTGGATGCTGTTGATCTTGCGGCAAGAACCAAAAGCCCGAGTATCATAAAAAAAGTAATACAGAAAGAAGAAGCCTTAGACAGTCTGGGAGAAGAATTAAGGGTCTTGTATGTGGCACTTACTCGAGCAAAGGAAAAATTGATTCTTACGGGAACTATCTCGAATCTGGAAAAGAAAATGGCAGGGTATAAGATAGTGACTGAGCAGAAAGAAGATACGTTGTCATTCGAAAGATTAAGTAAAGCAGTAACTTATTGGGATTGGATTCTTCCTGCTATGCAGCGTCTGGGATCAGATGTTCCAATGGAGATGCGAATCTTAACAATTGAGGATATTGTACGGAACGAGGTGGAAGAAGAAACGGCTGGAAGACTTACCAGAACCATATTGGAAAACTGGGATACTCAGAAAATCTATGAAGAGGATGTTCATAAGATATTGCGGGAACAGTTCAGTTATCAGTATCCATATATGGACAGCCGACAGCAAAAGCTGAAATTTACAGTGTCAGAATTAAAAAAGAGAAGCTATCTAAAGGAAAGTCTCGGAGAAGAGTTGGATGAATCAGGAGAACTTCTTTATGAGGAACCGGAAGTCGTGCCTCTTGTGCCTAGATTTTTGCAGGAAAAAGAGGAGTTAACGGGTGCTTCGCGTGGTACGGCATACCATCGGGTGATGGAGCTTCTGGATCTGTCGAAATCTTACGATACATTAACGTTACAATCTGCAATGGATGCTTATGTAGCAGACGGAAAGCTGGGACAAGATATGGCGGCATGTATCCGGACTGTGGACATAAAAGGATTTCTGGAATGCAGTGTGGGGCAGCGGATGAAAAAAGCCGCTGAGCTGGGGCATCTGTGGAAAGAACAGCCTTTTGTCCTCGGAGTAGATGCCCGAGAGATTTATCCGGAAGAGGAGGAGGGGGAGTTAATCCTTGTTCAGGGGATTATTGATGCGTATTTTGAAGAAGATGATGGTCTTGTTGTATTGGATTACAAGACAGATAAGATCTGCAGTCCAGACAAACTGGCTGAGAAATACCATGCGCAGCTCGATTATTATGCAAAAGCATTGGAGCAGATGACGCAAAAAAAAGTGAAAGAGAAGATCATCTATTCCTTTACGATGAAGAAGGAAATCGTTGTGTAGGAGGAAGTGTAGAGAGAGTACGGTGAGGAGTGGAGCTGGGCAGATGGTTTCAGATGTCTTTCGCTAAGAATCCATAAAAAAAGCAGGATAAAATTTCGCATGAGAATTTTATCCTGCTTTTTTAACACTTTCCACACAATATGTGTTGACAAACTATATTATACAACATATAATATATGCATAAAAATAATATTGTATTTATAAATAATATTATAAATTCCAGCAAAGGAGTGAGAATATGGTATTTAACACCGGAGCTGCTCTCCTGGATGCAATCGTTTTGGCGGTTGTTTCGAGAGAGAAGGAAGGAACTTATGGGTATAAGATTACTCAGGATGTAAGAAAGACGATCGAAGTATCGGAGTCAACTTTATATCCGGTGCTGAGAAGACTGCAGAAGGATGAATGTCTGGAAGTATATGACCGGCAGTTTGATGGCCGGAACAGGCGATACTATAAAGTGACAGAAAAAGGAATGGTGCAGTTGAATTTGTATCGGACAGAATGGAAAAATTATTCTGGAAAAATCAATGAATTGTTTGAGGGAGGTGTAACTGCATGAATCGCATAGAGTTTATGACAGAATTAGCTTCATTATTACAGGATGTACCTGTGGAGGAACGAAAAGAAGCGATGCAGTATTATAATGACTATTTTGATGATGCCGGAGAAGAGAATGAACAACAGGTTATTGAGGAACTGGGAGAACCGGCAACTGTCGCAGCCAATATCAAAGCCGATTTGAGAGGAGATTTCCAGGATGCCGGCGAGTATACTGAAAATGGATATACGGATGCAAGATATGAGCAGAAGAATATGCCGACAGAACGTGAGAGTCATAAAGAATCTCAAGAGGAGTATCGTGGCGGCTATCAAAGCTATGAAGAACAACGTCCGCCGAGAACCAGCAAAATATTAAAAATTATATTAATTATTGCAATCATTCTTATGGCGGGTCCAGTTATTATCCCCGTTGCGTTGGGAATAGCAGCATTGATTATTGGATGTGTAGTTGTGTTATTTGCAGTATTTGTAGCACTTGTTATTGCCTCTATTGCAGTTGTGATTGCAGGAGTATCTGTCTTCTGTGTGGGAATCATTAATCTTATTCCGGAATTAGCGATTGGCCTTGCTCTTATTGGAACAGGATTGATTCTGTCTGTTCTTGGAGTGATAGCAACAGTGGCAAGTGTCAGACTTTGTATTATTGTGTTCCCAGGAATCTGTAGAGGAATTGTATGGCTTTGCAGAAAACCATTTCATAGAAGGGTGGTGGCGTAACGATGAGACGTGGCTGGAAGATATTCTGGATCGTGTGCGGAGTGACTGCCGGGATAGGTCTGGCATGTTGCGTGGCGGCATGGGGGCTTGGAGTTACGACAGAGGCATTGCATAGTAGATTCCCGAATGGAATTGGGTTTGGAGTGATTCATTGGGATGATGAATCAGAAGATGCAGGAGAATATATTGCGGAAGACATTCATCAATCTTTCCATGAAGTAAGAAAAATAAATGCAGAGATATTTGCAGGTGAAGTAGAGGTCCTGACATCGGACAGTGAAGATATAATCGTAGAGACAGACGGAATCAGTGAAAAATTGGGCTTTCGATGTTATATGGAGAATAATGAACTAAAACTAAGTACAAAAAAGAATCTGACACATATCAATCATATTGGAATTGGCACAATTCGAATCTATCTTCCAAAAGAAGCAAAACTGGGTGAAGTCTCTCTGGATATTGGCGCGGGAACATTATATGTGGAAGATGTATGCGCAGAAAGTTTTTCGGTAGATGTTGGTGCCGGTGAGGCAGAGATTGATCATTTTTCAGCTGCGAAGGTTGATCTTAATTGTGATACTGGTTCTCTGACTGCCAGAGGAAGTGCGGATCTAGATATGGAGATTGAATGCGGTGTTGGTGAGATTCAGTACACTGCAGAGGGGGAAGAACATGAATTTAATTATGATATTGAATGTGGCATTGGAGAAATTATTTGCGGTGAAAACAGTTATTCTGGTCTGTCAGTAGAAAAACGGATTGATAACGGAGCAAATAAGGAGATGCAGATTGAATGTGGTGTTGGAAACGTTACTGTTGAATTTGAAGAAATGCATCATGAAGAATAAAGGAGGATATGAGTATGGAACCTAAAAAGTTATACCGTTCAAGAAAAAACAGAATGATCTGTGGAGTATGTGGAGGAATTGCAGAATATTTTAATATAGATCCCACATTAATCCGACTGGCATTGGTACTTTTTGCATGTACAGGAACAGGAATTCTGGCATATTTTATTGCGGCAATTATCATTCCGGATGAACCGGCCAATTATTAAGGGATGGAAAACGTCTTTCTGAGGAGAGACGTTTTCTTTTTGGTAAAAGTTTGGACTTCCTTCCAGTATATTCTAAAGAAAACAGGTCAATACTTATGAAAAATGAAAGGGGTATGCATGGATATGGAAGAAAAGAAGAAAAGTATTCGACTTGATGAGCTGACGCAAGATGAAAAATTAAAATATGAGATAGCAGAAGAATTGGGATTGTTGGATAAAGTCATGGAAGAAGGGTGGAAATCACTTTCTTCAAAAGAAACAGGGAAAATTGGCGGATTGATGACAAAAAAGAAAAAAGAGACAGGGAAAAAATGACAAAAATATTAACAAGTGTGAACATTTGGACATAAAGGTTGAAAAGAGAATATCCATTTGCTATAATCGAAAAACTGGAAGTAATTTATGCAGGTGAAAATATGGACAGTAAGATTAGAGTTTTAGATGTAGATATAGATCAATGTTCAGCAAAAGAAGCAATGAAAAAAGCAATGTCTTACCTGGAAACAGAGCCGGTCAGTGTAATTGAGACCGCAACAGTGGAAGGATTGATGCAGGTCGATGACATGCCGTCAGTCAAAGAAGCTGTCAGTAAGTTTGATCTGGTTTTGGCTGGAGATAAGACGATCCTTGAGGCGGCAGATATTACAGACCGTAAGTTTTTACAGGAAACAGAAGGTCAAGTTTTCTTAAAAATGTTTATGAGATATCTCCACAAGAATCATAAAAGAGTCTATCTTTTGGTGGAATCAGAAGAAGAAGGACAGGAGATGTATAATTATCTTCAACGCCATTATGGGGGTACACAGATTATAGGTATGGCAAAAGTATCTGCACAAAATCGTGCGGATGATATGCTGGTCAATGCAATCAATGGAGGAGAAGTGGATTGTATTCTTGCAACACTTTCCTCACCTCTTCAGGAAACATTTATTATAAAGAACAGATCCCTTTTGGATGCGCGCTTATGGGTAGGACTTGGAAAGAAAAACACACCTGTGAAACAAACCGGTTTTGGGCAAGGATGGCTGGGACAATTCTTTATCAGGCATCTATTTAAGAACGAGATGGAAAAAAGAAAACGAGAAAAATAACTTTTCGTCACTATGTACATGACAAAAAAATGGATAAATGAAAATAAACTTGAGGAAATCAACAAAAAAATGTGATTTCCTCTTTATTTTTTTGTCTATATATATTAATATATAGTCTAGTAATGTGTGTTTTTAGAATTATTGAGCCTATTTTATTGTGAAAAATGCATATTGAAATGAGTGGAGGAGATGGAATATGATATCTAATCAAATACTTCAAAATACAATTGAAGGATTGAAAGGGATTACACGTATTGACTTCTGCGTAATGGACACCGATGGTAAATCTCTTGCAAGTACATTTACAGAACAGGAAAATTATGAGGATGAAATTGTTTCATTCGTAGAATCTCCGGCTGACAGTCAGGTTGTTCAGGGGTATCAGTTCTTTAAGATTTTTGATGAACATCAGCTGGAGTATATACTTCTTGTTAATGGCGGCAGTGATGATGTATACATGGTGGGAAAGATTGCTGCATTTCAAATTCAGAATCTTTTGATTGCTTATAAAGAAAGATTTGATAAAGATAATTTTATCAAGAATTTGCTGCTGGATAATCTGTTATTAGTGGATATTTACAACCGTGCCAAAAAATTACATATTGACACGGAAGTAAGACGTGTTATCTTTATTATTGAGACAAAGCACGAAAAGGACAGTACTGCACTTGATAATGTGCGGAATCTGTTAGGAAACCGGGCGAAAGATTTTGTTACGGCAGTTGATGAGAAAAATATTATTGTCGTGAAAGAACTGGAGCCTAATGATGGTCATGTGGAATTGGAGAAGATTGCTCAGAATCTGTATAATCTTTTGACAGAGGAAGGAGAAGAGGGAGTCCTGATTGCATATGGAACCATCGTCAATGATATTAAAGAAGTATCCAAATCATACAAAGAAGCAAAACTTGCTCTGGATGTAGGAAAGATCTTCTTTAGTGAAAGGAATGTGATTGCATATAGTGCTTTGGGAATTGGACGTTTGATCTATCAATTACCGATTCCATTGTGCAAGATGTTCATACGTGAGATTTTTGAGGGGAAATCTCCAGATGATTTCGATGAGGAGACGTTAACTACGATTAACAAATTCTTCGAGAATAATCTGAACGTATCAGAGACATCCAGACAATTATATATTCATCGTAATACACTGGTGTATCGGCTGGATAAATTACAGAAAAGTACCGGCTTGGATCTGCGTGTGTTTGAAGATGCAATTACCTTTAAGATTGCACTTATGGTTGTGAAGTATATGAATTATATGGAGTCGCTGGAGTATTAATAATCAGGAGGAAAATATGATTGAATTAAAAGAAGTAACGAAAGAGTACTCAAAAGGGGTTGCGGCCTTGAATGGTATAAATCTTACGATTGAACAAGGCGAATTTGTATTTATCGTAGGTGACAGCGGTTCTGGTAAATCAACTTTGATTAAGCTGATCATGAAAGAGCTTGAACCTACATCTGGAACTATTATTGTAAATGGTCAGAATCTGAATCGAATGAAACACAGAAAGATTCCGATGTATAGAAGAAATATTGGAGTTGTGTTCCAGGATTTCCGATTGCTGAAGGATAGAAATATATACGATAATATTGCATTTGCGCAGCGTGTAACAGAGACACCGACCAGAATTATCAAGAAGAAAGTACCGGCAGCATTGTCACTGGTTGGTTTAGCGCAGAAATATAAGTCATTTCCAAAAGAATTGTCCGGTGGTGAGCAGCAGCGTGTTGCGATTGCTAGAGCAATTGTAAATGAACCGGCGATTTTGTTGGCAGATGAGCCTACCGGTAACCTTGACCCGACAAATTCATGGGAGATTATGAAGTTGTTGGAGGAGGCGAATGACAGAGGAACGACCGTACTGGTAGTTACACATAACCAGGAGATTGTAAACGAGATGAAGAAGCGAGTTGTTACAATGAAAAAGGGAGTCATTGTAAGCGACGAGAAAAAAGGTGGGTATAATAATGAGAATTAGTACATTTGGATATTCGATGAAACAAGGGGTAAAGAACATAGGAAGAAATAAGATGTTTTCCGTTGCGTCTATTGCAACGATGGCAGCTTGTATTTTTCTGTTCGGACTTTTTTTCGCCATTGTTGTGAATTTTAATTATATGGTGGAAAAAGCAGAAGAAGGTGTAGCGATTACCGTCTTCTTTGATGAAGATGCATCTGATTCTACTAAAAAAGAGATAGGAAAACAGCTTGCAAATGCGGAAGGTGTGCTGGAAGTTAATTATGTAAGTGCAGATGATGCATGGGAGAACTTTAAAGAGGAATATTTTGGAGAATCCAGTGATCTTGCGGATGGATTTAAAAATGATAATCCGTTGGCAAGTTCAGATAACTATGAAGTGTATATGTCTGATGTGTCAAAGCAAAAGGATGTTGTAGAGTATGCAGAAAGTCTCGATGGGGTCCGTAAAGTTAATAAATCAGATGTAGTAGCTAAGACTTTGACTAGTGTCAATAAGCTGGTGGGATATATTTCTGCAGCAATTATCGCGATTTTACTTGCGGTTTCCATCTTCCTGATCAGCAATACAGTTACGATGGGTATTACAGTAAGGCGTGAAGAGATTGCGATTATGAAGTATATTGGTGCAAAGGATGGATTTGTCAGGGCGCCATTTGTAATAGAAGGTTTGTTAATTGGAGCAATTGGAGCAATTATTCCTTTGGTTGCATTGTATTTTATGTATGATAAGGCTGTAAGTTATATCATGACTAAGTTCAGCCTCCTGAATAATATTGTAGATTTCCTTCCGGTAATGGAGGTATACAAGACATTGCTTCCGGTTGGTATTGCTTTGGGAGTAGGAATCGGTTTTGTGGGAAGTTTCTTTACAATCCGTAAGCACTTGAAGGTATAATATCATAGGAGGTTACATATGATACGAAGAAAGAAGGCGCTTAGTTTTTTATTAGTGCTGGTATTGTGCCTTGGAATGGCGATTCAGGCGAATGCGACTGAAATCAGCGAAACGCAGAAAAAAGCGGAAGAGCTGGAAAAGAAGAAAAAAGATGCAGAGAAAGAAAAGCAGTCTTTGGAAAAACAGTTAGAGTCTATTGTCAGTGAGATGGAAGAGACAAAGACGAAGATTGAAGAGAAAGAAACAGAAATCAGTGCGAAAGAAGAAGAACTGATTCAGGCAAAGGTTGATGAAAATGACCAATACGAAAGCATGAAGAAAAGAATCAAGTACATGTATGAAAATGGAAATACACAGTTCGTTGAGATTTTGTGCGAGTCAAAAAGTATTGGTGAATTTCTGAACAATGCGGAATATATTACAACAATCTCAGAATACGACCGGACCATGCTGGTAGAGTTTCAGGCGGTTGTAAAAGATGTGGAAGAACAGGAAGCGGCGCTTCAGGCAGAATATGATGAACTGGAGACTATGCAGAATGATCTGATCACAAAGCAAGACAGTGTGACAGAGCTTATGGAAAGCAAGGATGCTGAGATTGAACAGATTAGCAGTGATCTTGGTGACACAAAGGATAAGCTGTCAGAACTGCAGGCAGCTGCGGCAGCGGCAGAGCGTAAGCAACAGGAGAAAAACAGTGGGTACAGTAATAATGCGGGAGCATCTGTGATTACTGGAAATGGAACATTTACACATCCTTGTCCGGGATATACTTACATATCCAGTGAATTTGGATATCGAGAACAGCCGATTGCGGGAGCAAGTACGAATCATAAAGGAATGGATTTTGCTGCTCCGATAGGAACACCAATCTATGCAGCAGCGAGTGGAACTGTGACTTCTGCAAGTTATAGTGGGAATGCCGGAAATATGATCGTAATCAATCATGGAAATGGACTTCAGACTTATTATATGCATTGCAATTCGATGTATGTCAGGGCAGGACAGACGGTGAGTAAGGGACAGAATATCGGTGCAGTAGGAAGTACAGGAAATTCATCCGGCCCACATCTGCATTTCCAGGTTATGCAGAATGGTACACCGGTGAATCCACGTAATTATCTGTAAGAATAAAGGTTGATATCTATGAAAGATAAAAAAAGTTTTGTTAAGGGGGCGCTTTTTGGCGCCCTTGCTATGTTATTGATTGCAGGACTTGTATCCTGTGGATTAAAACTGGGTGACAGCAGTAGGGAAGCTGTTACCAGTGAGACGGAAGAAAAAATTGCAGAATTAAAGAAGTTAATTGATAAAAATTATTTACATGACGTAGATGAAGAAGAACTTCAGGAAGGAATATATAAAGGCTATATTTCAGGATTGGATGATCCATACTCTGTGTATTATGATGAAGAAGAAACCAAATCTTTCTACGAAACAACAGAGGGAGAATATGACGGTATCGGTGCAGTACTGAGCCAGAATATGGATACTGGGATTATTACACTTGTTCAGATATATGATGATTCTCCGGCGATGAAGGCAGGACTTCAGGATGAGGATATTCTTTATAAGGTAGATAAAGAAGAAGTGACAGGAGAGGATCTGACGGAAGTAGTATCTCACATCAAAGGCGAGAAAGGAACTACCGTAGATATAACTGTGCTTCGGGGAGAAGAAAATGAGGAAGTAACGGTGACGGTAACTCGTGATACTATTCAGGCGCAGACAGTAGAATACCGTATGTTGGAAGATAATTTGGGATATATTGCAGTTTCAGAATTTGACAGTGTTACTTATGATCAATATCAACAGGCATTAGAAGATCTTCAGAATCAGGGAATGCAGGGACTGATTGTGGATTTGAGAAATAATCCGGGAGGTAATCTGAGTACTGTCTGCGATATGCTGGATCTGATGCTTCCGGAAGGATTGATTGTCTATACGGAAGATAAAGATGGAAATCGGCAGGAAATGACGTCTGATGACGAACATCAATTTAATCTTCCGATGACAGTATTGATGAATGGAAATAGTGCCAGTGCATCTGAAATCTATGCGGGAGCTATCCAGGATTATGGGCTTGGCAAAATTGTTGGAACACAGTCTTATGGAAAGGGCGTTGTGCAGCAGATCTTTGATTTGAAAGATGGAACTTGCGTGAAACTGACGATTGCAGAGTATTTTACACCGAATGGAAGAAATATTAACGGTGAGGGTATTACCCCGGATGTGGAAGTAGAATATGAAAAGGATGAAAATAACCCGGATGCAGATAATCAGCTTGAAAAAGCAATGGAAATCTTAAAGAGCGAATTGCAATAATTATACAAAGAGAAATACACAAGGTAGAAGGGAATGACCAAATTGGCATTCCCTTTTAGCATTCCATGTGATAAAATAAATTACAGTATGGAATGCTATATGGATATACTATTAATATGCTACCCAGTAGTGTAGACGACAGAAAGGACAATATATATGACGATTTTAATTCAGAATGGCCATGTAATTGACCCACTTACCAGAAAAGATGGATGTTATGATGTGCTGATTGAGAATGACCGAATCCAGAAAGTGGAAGAAAAGATTGAGGAAAAGGCAGATCGGATCATTGATGCCAAAGGATGTTATGTAATGCCTGGATTTATTGATCTCCATGTGCATTTTAGAGATCCGGGGTTGGAATATAAAGAGACCCTTGAGACAGGTGGTAAGGCAGCCGTGAGGGGCGGTGTTACCACGGTGTGTGCTATGCCTAATACAAAACCGGTTATTGATAACGGAGACAAGGTTGCTGCAGTGCATGAAAGAGCAAAGAAGGAATCTCTGTCCCATGTGATTCAGATTGGTGCGGTTACGCGGGAACAGAAAGGGCAGGAACTGGCAGATATAGAAGGAATGGCAAAGGCTGGATGCCATGCAATCAGTGAAGATGGCAAATCTGTGATGAATGCTTCTCTTTATAGAAAGGGAATGAAAATTGCAAAAGAAAATGGAATTGCAGTATTTGCTCACTGTGAAGACATTACCATGGTAGAAGGCGGCGTTATGAATGCAGATGAGAATGCTGAGCGTCTTGGGCTAAAGGGAATTACTAATTCGGTAGAAGATGTGATTGTAGCGAGAGATATTTTGTTGGCTAAAGAAACGGGAGTAAGACTTCATCTGTGTCACTGCTCGACAGCAGACAGTGTAAAAATGGTCAAACTAGCCAAAGAAGAAGGCCTTCCGGTAACTGGTGAGGTGTGTCCGCATCATTTTATCTTAAGTTCAGAAGATATCAAAGAAGATGATGGCAATTATAAGATGAATCCGCCACTTCGAAGTAAGGCGGATGTAGAAGCCCTAAGACAGGGACTGAAGGATGGCATTATGGATGTTATTTCCACAGATCATGCACCACATGCAGCAGAGGAAAAGAATAAGTCTATTGCAAAAGCCGCGTTTGGAATTGTTGGGCTGGAAACATCTGCGGCACTTACGTATACCTCATTGGTAAAAACAGGACTTTTGAGTGTAATGGATATGGCCGAGAAGATGAGTTATAATCCTGCAAAGGTCTTAGGATTGGATGAAAAAGGCTCTGTATCCGAAGGAAAAATCGCAGATATTGTGATCTTTGACCCGGACAAGACATATAAGATTGATAAGAATACATTTGCATCAAAGGGCAAAAATACACCATTTGACGGATATGAAGTGACTGGTGAGGTTGCATATACACTTGCAGATGGAAAAGTAGTATACGAAAGATAACCGGATTGGAATAAGATGCTGATTGTATAATGAAGAAACTAGGAGGAATGAACAAGTGATTAACAAATTAGTAGCAAATATCAAAAGAACAGGAGCACCTATAGTAGTTGGGTTAGACCCGATGTTAAATTATGTACCGGAGCATGTGCAGAAAAAAGCATTTACAGAGTATGGTGAGACATTAGAAGGTGCTGCAGAAGCAATCTGGCAGTTTAACAAAGAAATCGTCGACAAAACTTATGATTTGATTCCGGCAGTGAAACCACAGATTGCAATGTATGAGCAATTTGGAATTCCAGGACTTCAGGCATTCAAGAAGACTGTAGATTATTGTAAAGAAAAAGGGTTGGTCGTAATTGGAGATATTAAACGAGGAGATATCGGTTCAACATCTGCTGCTTATGCAGTAGGACATCTTGGAAGAGTACAGGTGGGAAGCAACTCCTATGTTCCTTTCGATGAAGACTTCGCAACCGTAAATCCATATCTGGGATCTGACGGTGTGAATCCATTCTTAGACATATGCAAAGAAGAAAAGAAAGGTATCTTTGTTCTGGTCAAGACATCCAATCCATCTAGTGGAGAGTTTCAAGATCAGTTAATTGACGGCCGTCCACTCTATGAATTGGTAGGCGAGAAAGTGGCAGCCTGGGGAGCAGAAGCAATGGGAGAAGAATATAGTTACGTAGGAGCCGTAGTAGGAGCTACTTACCCAGAGATGGGAAAAATCCTTCGCAAAATTATGCCGAAAGCTTATATTCTGGTTCCGGGCTATGGCGCACAAGGCGGAAAAGGCAAAGATCTCGTACATTTCTTCAACGAGGATGGCTTGGGAGCAATCGTAAATTCATCCAGAGGAATCATCGCTGCATATAAGCAAGAAAAATACGCCAAATACGGTGCAGAAGCATTCGGAGATGCATCCAGAGCAGCTGTAGAAGATATGATTGCAGATATCAAAAATGCTATGTAAGGGACGTAGTATTTTTTAAAAGGTCTACGTCCCTAATTAACAAATGGGGTGTACCCAAATGAAAAATGGGGTGTACCCGAAAGGAGAAAACATGGATATGAAGAAAGAAAATGCTGTGGTTGTATCTCAGGAGATGCTGGCGGATGGGATCTTCAGTATGTGGATTCAAACGGATGCGGCCCAGACTGCGAAGCCTGGTCAGTTTATATCGATGTATACGAAGGATGGGAGTAAGCTTCTTCCGCGACCGATCAGTATTTGTGAGATAAATAAGGCTGATGGACAACTTCGTGTGGTCTATCGTGTGACAGGGGAGAATACAGGAACAAAGCAGTTTTCTGAGTTGAAAGAAGGAGACGAGATTCCGGTGATTGGTCCTCTTGGAAATGGTTTTCCACTGGAAAAAGCGGAGGGAAAGAAAGCATTTCTGATGGGTGGAGGGATTGGCGTCCCGCCAATCTTGGAACTGTCCAAGCAGTTATCCTGTGAGTGCAAGCAGATTGTGGTTGGTTATCGTGATGCGCATACGTTTTTGAAAGAAGAATTTGAACAAAACGGAAGCCTGTATATATCTACCGAAGATGGAAGTGTTGGAACAAAGGGGAATGTTATGGATGCAATTCGTGCAAATGCATTGGAGGCAGAGATTATCTATGCTTGTGGACCAACCCCGATGTTGCGCGCGATTAAGCAGTATGCGGAAGAAAATAATATTGTATGCTATATTTCGATGGAAGAGAGAATGGCATGTGGAATCGGAGCATGTCTTGCATGTGTATGCCAGTCTAAGGAAAAGGATCATCACAGCAATGTGCATAATAAGAGAATCTGTAAAGATGGTCCGATATTTCTGTCTACGGAGGTGGAAATCTAATGGATATGAAAGTAAATATTGCAGGTGTAGAGTGGAAGAATCCTGTGACAGTTGCTTCTGGAACTTTTGGCTCAGGTGCTGAGTTTTCTGAGTTTGTAGACTTGAATCAATTGGGAGCGGTAACGACCAAGGGGGTTGCCAATGTTCCATGGCCTGGTAATCCAACGCCAAGAGTGGCGGAAGTTTATGGCGGTATGATGAATGCAATTGGACTTCAGAATCCGGGAATCGATTTGTTCTGCGAACGAGATATCCCGTTTTTAAGGCAATATGATACAAAGATTATTGTAAATGTCTGTGGAAAATCTACAGAAGATTATTGTGAAGTGGTAGAGAGACTTGCGGATGAAGAGGTAGATATGCTGGAAATCAATATCTCTTGTCCGAATGTCAAGGAAGGTGGAATAGCATTTGGTCAGAATCCGAAAGCAGCAGAGGATATTACAAAAGCAGTGAAAAAATATGCAAAGCAGCCTGTTATCATGAAGTTAAGTCCGAATGTAACGGATATTGCAGAGATGGCAAAAGCGGTAGAGGCAGGAGGAGCGGATGCCGTTTCATTGATCAATACTCTGACAGGAATGAAGATTGATATCCACAGAAAGACATTTGCCATTGCAAATAAAACTGGTGGAGTATCTGGGCCGATCGTGCATCCAATAGCAGTGCGTATGGTATATCAGGTGGCAAATGCAGTAAAAGTTCCGATTATAGGCATGGGTGGAATTTCATGCGCAGAAGATGCGATTGAAATGATTCTTGCCGGAGCAAGTGCGGTGTCTGTCGGAACTGCAAATTTTCATAATCCAGCAGTTACAATGGAGATCGTGGCTGGAATAGAAGATTATATGAAAAAAAATGGTTTTGAATCGGTTGAAGAGATGGTTGGAATTGTAAAATAAATATATAATATCCATATAAGGAAGGACTTATATGGATATTTTTTGTCTCCAGTTATTGGATTGAAAATGTGTGTCGGGTATGGTAAAATTGAAAAGAAATTTGTTGATATGGAGGTCTTAAGAATAATGGAAAGCTATAAGCAGGAATTTATCGAATTTATGGTAGAAAGCGATGTGCTCAAATTTGGAGAATTTACATTAAAGAGTGGAAGAAAATCCCCGTTTTTTATGAATGCGGGTGCTTATGTGACTGGTACACAGCTGAAAAAACTCGGTGAGTATTATGCCAAGGCAATCCATGATGCCTACGGAATGGATTTTGATGTGCTTTTTGGACCTGCATATAAAGGAATTCCGCTGGCAGTTGTAACAGCAATGGCATTCAGCGAGCTATATGGTAAAGAAGTACGTTACTGCTCAGATCGTAAGGAAGAAAAGGATCATGGAGCTGATAAAGGAAGTTTCCTTGGAAGTAAATTAAAAGATGGTGATCGTGTCATCATGATTGAGGATGTGACAACATCTGGAAAGTCCATGGAAGAGACGGTGCCAAAGGTTCGAGGCGCAGCTAATGTGGAGATTAAAGGATTGATGGTGTCTCTGAATCGTATGGAAGTTGGTAAGGGCGGAGAAAAATGTGCTCTGGATGAGATAAAAGATCTGTATGGATTTGAGACTGGTGCAATTGTAACAATGGAAGAAGTTGTGGATTATCTTTATAATAGAGAATGTCAGGGAAAAGTTATCATTGATGATACATTAAAAGCTGCAATTGACGCATATTATGAACAATATGGTGTGAAATAAGACCAGGAGGGAATCAGATGAACGAAAAGGTATATAAAGCAATGAATTTTGCAGGTGTGGCGAATATAGTTGTTGGTGTGATTGTAGCAATTATTGGGGTGACGGCAGGAATTATATCGATTGTAAGTGGAGCACGCTTACTGAAGGAAAAAAAAGGACTTACCTTTTAATTGGGTCCAGACTGAAAGGGTGCTATATTTTTGGAATTAAAGAGTAGAAAAAGAATCCGTATTCTCGGAAAGATATTCTTTGTATTATATATTATGTTTATTATATACTTTCTGATATTTTCTGATTGGTACGGACGGACAGGAGAGATGCAGGAATATCATTATAATCTTGTGCTCTTTAAAGAAATCAATCGATTCTGGGAATACCGGAATCAGGTTGGTCTGTTCGCTATGTTTACTAATTTGCTTGGCAATGTAATTATCTTTATGCCTTTTGGATTCTTTATGCCCATGGCAAGCAAATACAGAAGCTTTCTGGCTACTGTATTCTATAGTTTTGGACTTAGTCTTTGTGTTGAAACATTTCAGCTGGTTACGAAAGTTGGAAGTTTTGATGTGGATGACCTCTTATTGAATACAATCGGAGGTCTCCTGGGATATGTTATATTTGTAATCTGTGCGGCAATAAGGAGAAGACATGTTTATAAGAAAAAAGGTAGTAACAGAAGAAGATAGGGCAAAAGCTGTTGCGAAAGCCAGAGAAAAACAGAGAAAAAAGATGATAAAGACCAAGTACGGACAGACACCACTTCGACATGCAAGAAAGGGTGTCTATTCGTGTTGCTATGCGGCAGTAGTAGCAATGCTGCTGTTGCTGATGATAAGCATTTCTTTTATTGGCAAAGGTGATGTTGGTATTTTGATCGGATTTGTAGGATTGGGAACGATTGCATTATCCTGTATGGGGCTTGTATTAGGATTTCGCGGCCTAAAAGAAAGAGACAAAAATTACATAACGTGCAAGGTAGGGATCGGTGTAAATGCTGCGATACTTCTTGGACTGATTGGAATATTTATCAGGGGGCTTATATAGATGATAGAAGAAAGATATGAACTGGCAATTGGGCGGATCAAAGAGATGCGAGACGAAAAGGTTGTACAGCCACCTTTTCGAGAATTTTTTCAAAAGATGGCAGAATTTGTCATTATGCTGGATGAATTGAAGACGCAGATAGAATCAGGAGCATACGCCCAGTTCAAACTTAAAGAATTGGAAGAGTGGAATGAAAGGTTATATCAGGATATTCTTCCTCAACAATATAACACGAGCTATGCGAATCCATCCTATGCGGTGGAAATGCTTGGAGAAGGCTATGGACAGATTCTGAGTTTTTTGTATACAGAACTCAGAGCTGCTATAGTATATGTCTTTGAACAAAAGAAAGAGTATCTGGATATTTTATTTGAATTATTGATTGAAATTTATAATCAGTTTGAAGAAGAGCCGAATCTAAAAAATGTCAAAGAGACAATTTACTGGTATGCCAGTGATTATTGTGATGTATTTGCAGCAGATCGAATTTGCGAACAACTTGATCCTGCAGAATCGTTTGCGGTGGATATTATTATGAACAGTGATTTGAACAATGTGAATTACTTGTATCAATTTGGAGAATATATCAGCCACAATGAATTGCAGACTGCAAGACATCTTATGGAATTGGATGAAACGGTGATCCAAAAGATGGCAGATGTATACACAGAAGGTTATCGGATTGGGTTCATTAATACAGGCAAGGACCTTTCTAAAAAATCAATTGTCAATATTCGTTATGTTCTTGGATTCGAGAAGGTAGTGAAAAAAGCAATTGAAAATTTTGAAAAAATGGGATTAAAGCCTGTCATATATCGTTCTGGTGTAAGTGTCCTGACGAAACGTCAGCATCTGAAAATAGGATATTATGGCGCGATTGCTAATAAGCAGTATGAATATGATCACCGCAATGATCAGGCATTATTTTTGGATAAAAAGTTTATGGAACGCAAATTAGAAGTCATTCAGACTACGTATGAGCATCATAAAGAGCAGGCGGCACAATTTGCAGGTCCAGCCTGTATAGACATGTTTGGCGAAGAGCCTTTTTCACCAGGACAGAAAGAGGAGGTCATCCGACTTACGGACAGACAAGAAGAACTTGCACTTCAGTTTGACAGCCGACAGAGTCAGATTACGAATCAGTATATTCGCGGTGACGAGAGGAGTTTTACGATTATTGCTTATCCAGTGCCTGACATAGGAGAACAATATGACGAGATATTTGATGAGATTATCCGTATCAATACATTGGATGCCAAGACTTATGAGAAAGTGCAGCAGACGTTGATCGACGCACTGGATCAGGGAGAATATGTTCATATTCTGGGGGCTGATGGAAACAAGACAGATCTTAAGATTCAACTTCATCCGCTTCATGACCCGAATAAAGAGACTATATTTGAGAATTGTGTGGCAGATGTGAATATTCCGGTGGGAGAAGTCTTCACATCTCCTGTTTTGGAAGGAACCAATGGTGTGTTGCATGTGAGCAAGGTATATCTTAATGAATTACAGTATCAGGATCTAGAGATTACATTTGCCAATGGAATGATCGCAGACTATAATTGTAGAAATTTTGAAAGAGAACTAGAGAATAAAGAATATATTCGTGATAATATCCTTTATAAACATCCGACACTCCCGCTGGGGGAATTTGCAATTGGAACCAATACAACAGCCTATGTAGCAGCCAAAAAATATGGTATCGAGGAAAAAATGCCGATTCTGATTGCAGAAAAGATGGGACCTCATTTTGCAGTTGGAGATACTTGTTATAGCTGGAGTGAGGATATTAAGGTATATAATCCAAATGGGAAAGAGATTGTAGCAAAAGATAATTCGATATCTGCTTTAAGAAAAGAAGATGTTTCCAAGGCATATTTCCATTGCCATACAGACATTACGATTCCATATGAAGAATTGAAAAGTATTACAGTAGTGACAAAAAATGGAGAAGAGATTCTTCTGCTGGAAAATGGAAGATTTGTGTTGGAAGGAACAGAGATTCTGAATGAACCATTGAAAAATCTGGATAAATACGGTATAGTGAACGCATAGCAATGAACACTGACAGAATAGGATTCTTGAGGTGCTTATATAGCAAACTATGGAAAGAAAGGATGAAAAATATGCCGAAAGTAGGTATTATTATGGGCAGCGATTCTGACTTGAAGGTTATGAGTAAGGCAGCCGCAATGTTGGAAGAGCTGGGAATCGATTATGAGATGACTATTATCTCTGCTCATCGTGAGCCGGATGAACTGATTGAGTGGACGCGAGGAGCTGAAGGACGTGGAGTGAAAGTTATAATAGCAGGAGCCGGAATGGCTGCGGCACTTCCAGGTATGTGTGCAGCTTTATTTGCATTACCGGTAATCGGAGTTCCGCTTTCCGGAAAGAATCTGGATGGAATGGATGCAGTATTTTCTATCATGCAGATGCCGCCGGGAGTTCCGGTTGCAACTGTAGCAATCGATGGAGCCAAGAATGCAGCGATTCTTGCTGCAAAGATTCTTGCGGCTTCTGATGAAGCACTTCTGGACAAGTTAAAAGCCTATACAAGAGAGATGAAAGAGGCAGTGCAGGGCAAGGCTGCAAAGCTGGATGAGATTGGATATGAGGCATATCTTGCTCAAAAATAAAAGATACGAATAAAAAGTAGAAAAATAAAGCATATAATAAGGAGATACGTTATGGATTACAAGAACGCAGGCGTTGATATTGAAGCTGGCTACAGATCAGTAGAACTTATGAAAAAACATGTAAAAGAGACAATGAGACCAGAGGTTTTAGGTGGTCTTGGCGGATTTGCCGGTGCTTTTGATTTGAGTGGTATTAAGAATATGGAAGAACCTGTCCTGTTGTCAGGAACAGATGGTTGCGGAACAAAGGTAAAACTCGCATTTGTAATGGACAAGCATGATACCATTGGAATCGATGCTGTTGCAATGTGTGTAAATGATATTGCCTGCTCAGGGGGCGAGCCATTATTCTTCTTAGATTATATTGCATGTGGAAAGAATTATCCTGAAAAAATTGCAACAATTGTAAGTGGAGTTGCAGAAGGATGTAAACAGTCAGAATGTGCTCTGGTCGGTGGAGAAACGGCAGAACATCCGGGACTTATGCCGGAAGATGAATATGATCTTGCAGGATTTGCTGTAGGTGTTGTCGATAAAAAGGATATCATCAGCGGTGAGAATATTAAACCAGGGGATGTGCTGGTTGGTATGGCTTCCAGCGGTGTTCATAGTAACGGATTCTCCCTTGTCCGTAAAGTGTTTGAGATGACGAAAGAGTCTCTGGATACATATTATGATGAACTGGGTAAGACATTAGGAGAAGCTTTGATCGCTCCTACAAAGATCTATGTAAAAGCGTTAAAGAGCATTAAGAACAGCGGTGTAAAAGTAAAAGGATGCAGCCATATTACTGGTGGCGGCTTTTATGAAAATATTCCGAGAATGTTACCGGACGGCGTGAGAGCAGTTGTAGAAAAGAATAGTTATGAGGTTCCTGCAATCTTCAAACTTCTGGCGAAAGAAGGAGATATTGCAGAGGAAATGATGTATAACACATTCAATATGGGACTTGGAATGGTCATCGCATTAGATCCTGCAGACGTGGAGAAAGCAATGGAAGCAATCAAAGCAGCCGGAGAGACACCATACGTTGTTGGTCATATTGAAGCCGGAGAAAAGGGAGTTACATTATGCTAAATGTAGTTGTGCTGGTATCTGGCGGCGGAACGAATCTGCAGGCAATTATTGATGCAGTAGAATCTGGTGCCATTACAAATACAAAGATTGTCGGAGTTATCAGTAATAATCAAAATGCCTATGCATTGGAGAGAGCAAAGAAGCATGGGATTGCAGGTCAGTGTATCTCACCGAAGCAGTTTTCTTCGCGGGCAGAATTTAATGAGAAATTTATCAAAGCTGTTGATGAGATGCAGCCGGATCTGATCGTATTGGCGGGATTTTTGGTTGTGATTCCTCCTGCAATGATTGAAAAATACAGAAACCGGATCATTAATATCCATCCGTCTTTGATTCCGTCTTTCTGCGGAACTGGGTTCTATGGCCTGAAAGTACATGAGGCAGCTCTTGCCCGTGGCGTAAAAGTGGTTGGTGCGACGGTACATTATGTAGATGAAGGAACGGATACTGGGCCGATTATTCTGCAAAAGGCTGTGGAAGTAGAGCAGGGAGATACTCCGGAAGTACTCCAGAGACGAGTAATGGAACAGGCAGAATGGAAGATACTTCCAAAAGCAATTGACCTGATTGCAAATGACAAAGTCAGTGTGATAGATGGCAGAACAGTGATTAGGAGGGATTAAGGATGAAAGTATTAATCGTAGGAAGCGGCGGAAGAGAGCATGCAATCGCATACTGTGTGGCAAAGAGTGCAAAGACAGATAAGATCTACTGTACACCTGGAAATGCCGGAATTGCAGAATATGCAGAGTGTGCACCGATCGGCGCGATGGAATTTGACAAGATCGTTGCATTTGCAAAGGAAAAAGAAGTCGATCTGGTAATTGTCGGCATGGATGATCCATTGGTAGGCGGACTGGTGGATGAACTGGAAGCGGTAGGCATCCGTGCATTTGGACCAAGAAAGAATGCAGCGATTCTGGAAGGCTCAAAGGCATTTTCCAAGGATCTGATGAAAAAGTACAATATTCCAACTGCAGCATATGAGAATTTTACTGATCCGGATAAGGCACTTGCTTACCTTGAAACTGCAAAATTCCCGATTGTACTGAAAGCAGATGGATTGGCCCTTGGTAAAGGCGTGCTGATCTGTAACGATCTGGAAGAGGCAAAAGATGGCGTTAAGACCATTATGCTGGATAAAAAATTCGGCACAGCCGGTAATGAGATGGTTATTGAGGAATTTATGACCGGACGGGAAGTATCTGTCCTGTCTTTTGTTGACGGCAATACCATTAAGACTATGACTTCCGCACAGGATCATAAACGTGCCGGAGATGGTGACACAGGATTAAATACCGGTGGTATGGGAACATTCTCTCCAAGTCCATTCTATACAAAAGAAGTAGAAGATTTCTGTAATAAATATATCTATCAGGCAACGGTAGATGCGATGAAAGCAGAAGGAAGACCTTTCAAGGGAGTAATCTTCTTTGGACTGATGCTGACAGAAGATGGACCAAAGGTATTGGAATATAATGCAAGATTCGGAGATCCAGAAGCGCAGGTTGTTCTTCCGAGAATGAAGAATGATATCATTGATGTTGTAGAAGCTTGTATAGACGGAACTCTAGATCAGATTGATCTGCAGTTTGAAGACAATGCTGCAGTCTGCGTAGTACTTGCAAGTGAAGGGTATCCGGTAAAATACGATAAAGGCCTTCCAATCAGCGGTTTGGATGAATTCAAGAAGCATGAAGGCTATTACTGTTTCCATGCGGGAACCAAATTCGATGGAGATCAGATCGTAACGAATGGAGGACGTGTGCTTGGAGTAACTGCGAAAGGAAAAGATCTGAAAGAGGCAAGGGCCAATGCATACGCAGCGACAGAATGGGTACAGTTCGATAATAAATATATGAGACATGATATCGGTAAGGCAATCGATGAGGCATAGGTAGTAATTATTATTTATTATTATAATAGAGCGATGTATGAAAAAACATACATCGCTCTTTACAAAGAATCTAACGATAATAGTAAGTTATTTTGCTTTGAAGATATATAATCTGGAATCAAAATCTCCGCCTGGTTCCAGATCTCCATATGCTTCTCCCGCAGACACATCAGTAGTAATCAAACCAAGATTCATCAACTCATCACCATAATACATTTTACCGGTTATTGTATTTTCATAACATAGAGCTGGGTCCAATCCCTTAAGCTGGATGCGTGTGTAAGAATCATTTACAGTATTCAGTACTTTGTACCAGCCAACGATGGCCTCTGTCTTATCCTCACTTACAACCATCCACATAGTTGTATTGCTTTCAAATGGACTGCTTAAGCGGTAAAATGTACCAAACTGAATGAGTTGGCGATATTTTTTCATGAATATAATCTGTTCTTTGACCTCGCTTTGTTCTTCTTTCGTCAGTTTGTTTAAGTCTAACTCATATCCAAAAGTTCCAAAGTATGCAACGTTTGCACGTGTGTGAAGAGGTGTTGTACGTGCAAGTTGATGGTTCGGTGTTACGGATACATGACTTCCCATGCTGCTGATCGGATAACAGTAGGAAGTACCATATTGAATCTTCAAACGTTCAATTGCATCCGTATCATCGCTAGTCCAACACTGTGGCGCATAATATAACATTCCAGGATCAAAACGAGCACCTCCACTTGCACAGGATTCAAAAAGCACCTCCGGGAATTGTGAAGTAAGTCTCTCATATAAGTCATAAACACCCAGAATATAGCGGTGGAATACTTCGCCCTGCCTATCGGCGGGAAGTATTGCTGAATAACATTCCGTAATGCTGCGGTTCATATCCCACTTTATGTAAGAAATATGGGATTCGTCCAAAATCTTAGCCATCATCTGATAGATATGATCTACGACTTCTTTTCGGGAGAAGTCCAAAACAAACTGATAACGACCGTGAGATGCATTTCTCTGTGGTGTCTGGAGCATCCAGTCTGGATGTGCCCGGTAAAGGTCAGAATCTTTGTTAATCATTTCAGGCTCAAACCAAAGGCCGAATTTCATGCCCAATTCTTCGATTTTTTGAGAAAGTCCTGCAATTCCATGTGGGAGAAGATCTGGATTTGGAATCCAGTCACCAAGTCCGGCATGTTCGTTTCTGCGGCCGCCAAACCAGCCGTCATCCAGGACGAAGAGTTCCACACCACTTTCTTTGGCTGTGTGGGCAATCTCGAGAATCTTATCTTCGTTAAAATCAAAATATGTTGCTTCCCAATTGTTAATTAGAATCGGACGGGCTTTATCACGCCAGACTCCACGTGCCAGTCGCTTTTGATATAATTTCTGGAAAGTCTGACTCATATGATTCAGTCCCTTGTCTGAGTAGACCATTACGGCTTCTGGGGTCTGGAAACTTTCACCAGATTCTAATTTCCAGTCAAAAGTGTCGGGATGGATTCCAAGCAAAACTCTGGATGAAGCGTGAGTATCTACTTCCACTTGAGCGAGAAAATTGCCACTGTATATTAGACTGAATCCAATTGCTTCTCCTTGGAATTCATCGGCAGTTGGACGCTTCAGTATGATGAATGGATTATGTTCATGGGAAGAATGACCTCGAAGGCTTCCGACAGATTGAATGCCCTGTTCTAGTTTCCTTGTTTTCAGATGACGTTCTCTGGCCCATGCACCTGAAAAGTGAAGAAAATCATAATTATAATCTGGTAAATCCATGCAAAGACTCATAGCTTTGGTCAGATGTATGCTTTCAGAACCATGATTTGTAAATCTCGCGCTGCGTGCGATGATACCACCTTTGCAGAAAATTGTATATAATAATTCCAGCTCCATTCCTGTGACAGTATCTTTTAATTGAAGTGTGAGTGTCATTGCCTCAGAATCATCTTCTGTATAAGTTGCCGGAAGTCCAGTAAGCTTTGGCTTGCCGGAAGTAATCATATGACCAGAATATTGGAAGTCTGAGATACGGCTCCCGTTAGCCTGAAGAATCTCAACAGCAGATTCTCGGTAGTCGGTGGTCCCGTATACGCCATATTCTTGCTTGATATGTTCTAATGAAATTGTTTTGTCATTTTCTATCAGATAAGATGCCATCGGTCTTGGAGCAGATTCTACAAGATAAGAAAAATCCTCTTTGTGATGGATGTGTTTTCCAAAATATAATTGTGCCATATGGCCGGTAGGCAATACGCTCATGATATAACTGATGGTGTCATTATACAGATGAAAAGTTTTTGAATGCTCTTGAAAGATGATATTCATGTTAGTACCTCCTAATAATACGATGCTATAAGATGATTATAGAAAAAAAGTGATGGAAAAAGTAGAAAGATATGTTAGACAAAACAGTCAAAATGTTAAAAAGCCGGTCATGTGGTCTGCCGGCTTTCTTTGCGATAGCTGGAAGGTGTTTGTCCCATATGTGTCTTGAACGTTTTAGAAAAAACGAGGGCATCTGTGTAACCACAAGAAAAGGCCACGCTCTCAATAGATAGATCTGTCAGTCTCAGAAGTTCTGCTGCATGTGTGATTCGGTAATTGGCAAGATATTCCTGTGGTGATACACCAAGATATTTACGAAAAAGTGTATAGAGATAACTACGGTTAATACAGACATAATTAGCAATATCTGTTACATGAATTGGAAGAGAATAGTTATCTTGAATAAATTCTACTGCACGCCTTACATATAGATTTCCTTCCTCTAATTGTGTAGGAATGACAGTGGAAATGTCTCTTGACAGGATGGAAAAAAAAGAATAGATTAAGCTCTCTGATAAAAACTGATTCATGACAGCGGAAGTATTGTTGTTCAGCATGTGGAGGACTGTCTGTTTTAATTCATCTGCATAGCTGCATTGGAAAGTTGGATGCTGACGGGTAAGACCGATGTCTTGTAGATACTGGCGGGCACTATTTCCGTCAAAACCGACCCAGATATAAGTCCATGGATCGGAGATATCGGCTTGATAAAATGTCTGTATCTGTGGGAAAATCAAGAATCCCTGGCCGGCAGACAGATGATATCTTTTTTCTCCAATATGGTATTGACCTTTTCCTTTTAGAATATAATGTAATAGATAGTTCGGACGTACCGCCGGACCAAAACTATGCCCTGACGCACATTCGTCGTATCCACAATAACACAAATATAAATCTGAGAACTTTCTGTCAGATGTCTGATGAATATATGATGCTTCCATGTTGCTCCTTTGTATATGCATGAGAATAGTCATTTTGAGAAATCAATAATTCCCCAATTTTTCAAGATATTTGTCAATTTTTTTCAGGCGTTTTTCAAATCCTTTTACCTTATGGCTGATAGTTTCAAGCAACGCTTCGGCTACAAATTGTGGACCGACCATTGAATTAAAGAAAGCGTTACTGTCTACTGGAACGGTAAGAAGAACTGTTGCATACTGAGCCAGCAAAGAACTGGGCTTATCAGTGATTACGATAATGCTGGCACCTACTTCTTTTGCCATCTCAGCGGTAATCTTATCTACCGATGAATATCTGGGAAAAGAGAAGACAATCAGGCAATCGTCTTTGCTGATATTACACATATGATCGATGGGGCTGATCGGAGACGCATTGGTCATCTCTACATTCGGTATCATATGTTTTAAATACAGTAAGAAAAAGTCACCCAGACAAGAATTGCCACGGGATGCAGCAATGTATTTGTGCTTACTGGAGATGATGATATCCGCAGCTTCTTCAAATACATTACTGGAATTATTGACAAATACAGATTCCAGATTTTTTGCAGCATTTTTTAAATGGCGATTAAGATAATCAGAATTATTTTCTAATTTCGCTCTTTTGGCAACACGCTGTGCTGGTACAGTAATACTGCTGGAAATGCTAAATACTTTGTCTTGATAATCTTTTCTCAAGGCTTTTTGGAAATCCATGAATCCGGTGAATCCGAGAGACCTGCTGAATCGAATAACGGAGGATTCACTTACTCCTAATTTCAAAGCGATCTCGGTGGAAGTCATGAAACATGCATCAGATGAATTATCCAATACATATTTTGCAATCATTTTCTGTGTTTTGGTTAAATTGGCGTTGTGGAAGATTTCTCTTAATTCTTTCATATGTTTTCCTCCGGAAATCGCAGATATAAGGAATATTTTCCATATTATATCATAATGTATAGTTAAATTTAATCATGAAACGCAAAATAATGCAAGTAAATTGTAGATACAATAGCTATTTTATCAATACAATTAAAAGTTTTGTGAAAAAAATAACTTTTGTTGAATAATATAGATGCATGTGTTAGTCTAATTTTAGAGACAAATGAATAATATTCTTCACAAAAAATTGGGAGTGAAAAATATTGTTCAAAAAATGTCAATGTCGGAACGAGCGACAGACTATTAACTTAGTGTAAGAGTAGGAGGTAGATTGAAATGAAAGTAGGATGCGTAAAAGAAATTAAGAACAATGAATTTCGCGTAGGTATGACACCAGATAATGCAAAAAGTTATGTAAATGCAGGTCATGAAGTTTATATTGAGAAAGGTGCTGGAATTGGTTCTGGATTTTCAGATGAAGAATATGCAGCAGCTGGAGCAAAGTTATTAGATACAGCAAAAGAGGTATGGGATATTTCTGAGATGATGGTTAAGGTTAAAGAGCCATTGCCAGAAGAGTATCCATTATTCCATGAAGGGCTTATCCTTTATACGTATCTTCATCTTGCAGCTGACAAACCGCAGACAGATGCGCTTTTGAATGGCAAGGTAAAAGGTGTTGCTTATGAGACATTATTTGACCCAAGAAATGGAGGCCTTCCACTTCTTGCACCAATGAGCCAGATTGCCGGACGTCTCAGTATCCAGGAAGGTGCTAAATATCTTGAAAAGAGATTTGGTGGAGAAGGTGTTCTTCTTGCAGGTGTTCCAGGAACTCCAAAGGCTAACATCGTAATCCTTGGTGGTGGTAATGTAGGAACAAACGCTTGTAAGATTGCAGTTGGAATGGGCGCTAATGTAACAATTATGGATATTAGCCTTCCAAGATTAGCTTATCTGGATGACCTTTTCGGAGCACGTGTTCAGACATTAGTTTCTACAGATGCTAATATTGAAAAAGCAGTAAAAGAGGCTGATCTTGTTATCGGTTGTGTATTGATTCCAGGAAAATCTGCACCGAAGATCTTTAAGAAGAAATATCTGAAAGAGATGAAACCAGGTGCTGTATTCGTAGACGTTGCAGTTGACCAGGGTGGATGTGGCGAGACAACAAAGGTTACATATCATGATGACCCAATCTTCGTAGAAGATGGCGTTGTTCACTACTGTGTAGGAAATATGCCAGGAGCAGTTCCAAGAACATCAACAATTGCTCTTACAAATGCTACATTAAGCTATGGTCTGCAGATTGCAAACAAAGGCTTAGAGCAGGCTTGTAAAGATAACGAAGTTATCTACTCTGCAATCAATACATATGATGGAAAACTGACCTGCAAGAACGTTGCAGACAGCTTCGATTGCTATGAATATGTAGATATCAAGACACTTTGCTAATTAATATTAAAATTTCCAAACTTAATTCCTTCAAAGTTGCAAAGGGGGCTTACAATTTAGGTTGTAAGCTCCCTTTACTTATGTTATATTATATATATAACAAAAGACACAAGGTTTAGAAAAAGGTGATACTATGCTGATAGAGATTGACTTTAATAGTGATGAAGCGATATACGTTCAGCTGCAAAATCAGATTATTTTGGGAATTGCGACAGATATGATACAAGAGGGAGACAGTCTTCCTTCGGTCAGACAGCTGGCTGAGACTGTAGGCATTAATATGCACACGGTGAATAAAGCATATGCAATTCTGAAGCAAGAAGGATTTATTCAGCTTGACAGGAGGAAAGGCGCAGTAATTGCGATTGATGTTGATAAAGCAAGAGCGCTTCTCGAAATGAAGGAACGAATGCGGATTTTATTGGCAAAAGGAAGATGCAAGAACATTTCGAGGGAAGAAGTGCATGCATTGGTAGATGAGATATTTGACGAATATGGAAAGGGAAAGACAGAATGAATTATACAGAACAGGCGAATAGTGTTTTGCAGATTGCAAAGAAGACTGCAAAAGATTTAAACCATCCCTATGTTGGAACGGAACATCTGCTTCTTGGATTGCGAAAAGTTTATAGTGGAGTTGCGGGACAGATTTTGGCCACGAATGGTGTGGATGAAGAGAAGATTTTAAAAATTGTAGATGAACTGGTATCTCAGACGGGAGACGTATCGGTAAAATATCAGCCGGAATTTAGTCCTAGATTGGAATATATTTTAGAGGAAAGTAAAACAGAAGCAATACATTCCCGTTCGGATAAGATTGGGACAGAGCATATGTTGCTGGCGCTAATGCATGATGCGGATTGTGTTGCTACACGTATATTACTTACTTTAAATATTAATATACAAAAGATGTACCAGGACATCTTGATGGTACTTGGATTGGATCCGAAGGAATATCAGGAAGATATGATGCAGGAGGGTGCATCGAAAAAAGAGGGGGTTCTAGAGCGATTTGGGACCGATTTGACGGTACGGGCCGAAGAGGGAAAACTCGACCCTGTAATTGGAAGAGAAGAAGAAATCAGTCGTCTGATGCAAGTGTTGAGTAGAAGAACGAAAAACAATCCTTGCCTGGTAGGAGAACCGGGAGTGGGAAAGACGGCAGTAATTGAAGGCCTTGCGTCGCGGATTGCATCTGGTGTTGTGCCGGAAGGAATGAAGGATAAGAGAATTCTTATGATGGATCTGGCGGCGATGGTAGCAGGCTCAAAGTATCGTGGAGAATTTGAAGAAAGAATGAAGCGGCTGATCCAGGAAGTGAAAGCAGCTGGTAATGTGATTCTGTTCCTTGATGAAGTGCATACGATTATCGGTGCAGGAGGGGCAGAAGGTGCGATGGATGCATCCAATATATTAAAACCTTCACTGGCACGCGGGGAGTTGCAATTGATTGGTGCGACCACGATAGCCGAATATCGTAAATATATTGAAAAAGATGCGGCTTTAGAGAGGCGGTTTCAACCAATAACTGTAGAAGAGCCAACAGAAGAACACTGCCTGGATATTTTAAAAGGTCTATGTGCAAAATATGAAGAGCATCATCATGTGATGATAGAAGAAGAAGCATTATGTGCAGCTGTTAGATTGTCGAGTCGATATATTAATGACAGGTTTCTTCCGGATAAAGCGATAGATGTCTTGGATGAAGCTTGCTCAAAAGTCAGCCTGCGAGGATTTAAAGTTCCTGAAAATATATATCGTTTGGAAGAGACTGTGTGTGAATTGTCAAATGAGTTGGAAGAAGCAATTCGCAATGGAAATATGCAGGAGGCTTCTTTGCTTCATAAAGAGCAGGAAGAGATAATGCAGAGGCTGGAGCAGATGAAGAAACGTTTTGAAAAAAGGAACGCCGGGAAAAAGGTTATAGTGACAGAAAATGATATTGCAGATGTTGTGTCACAATGGACAAAGATACCTGTACAAAGACTTGCGGAATCTGAAAGCGCAAGACTGAATAAACTGGAACAGACACTTCATAAACGTGTGATCGGCCAGGATGAAGCCGTTACTGCGGTAGCAAAATCAATCAAAAGGGGAAGAGTGGGACTTAAAGATCCGACACGTCCAATCGGTTCATTCCTGTTCCTGGGACCAACGGGTGTAGGCAAGACAGAATTGTCTAAAGCGTTGGCAGAAGCACTTTTTGGAAATGAAGAATCCATGATACGAGTTGACATGTCGGAATACATGGAAAAGCACAGCGTTGCAAAAATGATTGGTTCTCCGCCGGGATACGTGGGACATGATGATGGCGGCCAGCTTAGCGAACAGGTTAGACGACATCCATATTCAGTGATTCTGTTTGATGAGATTGAAAAAGCGCATCCAGATGTATTTAATATTCTTTTGCAGGTTCTCGATGATGGTCATATTACAGATTCTCAGGGAAGAAAAGTAGATTTTCGCAATACAGTGATCATTATGACATCAAATGCGGGAGCACAGGCAATTATTGATCCGAAAAAACTGGGCTTTAATGTGAAAGAAGATGAGGCTGGAGATTACAAGAGGATGAAGAATAATGTAATGAATGAAATAAAATTAATCTTCCGACCAGAATTTTTGAACCGTATTGATGAGATTCTTGTATTCCATCCGCTGAATAAAGATCAGATGAAAAAGATCGTGGGATTAATGTGTAGAGAATTGATATCTCGAGCCAAAGAACAACTGGGAATTCAGCTTATTATCAGAGATTCTGTGAAAAAGCATATTGTAGAAACGGGAACTGATCAAAAATATGGGGCGCGTCCGTTACGGAGAGCTGTTCAAAATCAACTAGAAGATAAATTGGCAGAAGCTATTCTTAGTGGGGAGATTAAACGGGGTTCCGAAGTGATAGTTGGAATGTCTAAAAAAGAAATAAAATTTGTCCCTAAGACTACAAATTAATATATTTTTGATATATAATAAGGGGTACAAAAGAAGAACCTTAGGAGGAGAAACAAATGGCAGCAGTGAAAGAACTTTTGAAAGCCGAAGCAGATGGAACACTTAGTTTTGGAGATTATACATTAGGCAGCAAAACAAAACTGGATGGATTCGAATTTCAGGGGGACTTATATAAGGTAAAGACATTTGCTGAGATTACAAAGTTAGAGAAAAACGGTATGTTTGTATACGAATCTGTACCGGGAACATCTGTTGAGAACTTTAAGGCAAGTGAAGATATTGTGTCGTTTAAAGTGTCAGGAACCAAAGATGCACAGTTTACTTTGGAATTAGAGGCGGATAGCGAATACGTTGTATACATGGATGATGTAAATGTGGGAGATATGAGGACTAATTTAAGTGGTAAGTTGAGTGTAAGTGCTGAATTAGAGCCTGATAAATCTGTTGAAGTAAAAGTAGTAAAAAAATAATGATAGTACCATAAAAGGGCTGCTGATTGCAGCCCTTTTTCTGAATAAAGAGAGATGTTGTTAGCTGACAAAATATATAAGTATCATTGAAACATCAGGAGAGAGATATGGCAAAAGCAAAGAAAAGTATTTTTTTCTGTCAGAATTGTGGACATGAAGAGAGTAAATGGCTGGGGCAATGCCCTGCATGTAAGGAGTGGAATACATTCGTAGAAGAAAAAGTGACTTCAATAAAGCAGGTGGCAGTAAAAGAACGTAAAGAGACGAAAGTAGTTACTTTGACAAGTATTACTACAGATGAAGATGAAAGGATGAAAACAGGAATTGATGAACTGGATCGTGTTCTGGGAGGAGGAATTGTACCGGGATCTTTGGTATTGGTAGGAGGCGATCCGGGAATCGGGAAATCAACTCTGCTTCTTCAGGTGTGTCAAAGACTGTCCGCAATGAATAAAAAAATATTATATATATCAGGAGAAGAGTCTCTGAAGCAGATCAAACTGAGAGCAAATCGAATGGGGACATTTGCAGAGACCTTATATCTTTTGTGCGAAACGAGCCTGGATATCATAAAAAATGTTATTGAACAGCAGAAGCCAGATATGGTCGTGATTGATTCTATCCAGACGATGTATAATGAAGAAGTGGAATCCGCACCGGGAAGTGTGTCGCAGGTAAGAGAATCTACGAATATATTTATGCAGTTGGCAAAAGGATTGAATATTTCTATATTTATTGTCGGACATGTAACAAAAGAAGGAACAGTGGCTGGACCACGTGTGCTGGAGCATATGGTGGACACAGTGCTTTATTTTGAGGGAGACAGGCATGCTTCGTATCGCATCTTGCGAGGAGTTAAGAATCGTTTTGGATCAACGAACGAAATAGGTGTGTTTGAGATGCAAAAAAGCGGTCTGGCAGAAGTGGAGAATCCATCAGAATTCATGCTAAGTGGAAAGCCTGAAAATGCATCTGGATCAGTCGTTGCCTGTGCAATGGAAGGAACAAGACCAATGCTTTTGGAAATTCAGGCGCTTGTATGCAGGAGTAATTTTGGAATGCCGAGAAGGACGGCGGCGGGACTTGATTATAATAGAGTGAACCTATTGATGGCAGTATTGGAAAAGAGAGTGGGACTTCCTTTGTCAAATTATGATGCATATGTAAATATTGCTGGGGGCATGAAAATGAATGAACCGGCGGTAGACTTAGGAATCGTGATGGCGATTGCGTCTAGTTATAAAAATAAACCTGTACCTGAAGATGCAATTGTATTTGGAGAAGTAGGTTTAAGTGGAGAAGTCCGGGCAGTAACTATGCCAGAACAGAGAGTGGCAGAGGCAAAAAAACTTGGATTTAAAACATGTATTGTTCCAGAGGTTTCTGTAAAGAACATCGGAAAAGTGGCTGGAATAGAAGTAATTGGAATTAAATCCGTGAATCAGGCAATGAATCTTTTGACATAATTAGTAAAGAGTAATTGTGGTGAGAAAAGTAGAGAATATCTCGAACAAATTGTGCGAATTGTATAAATAAAATAAAAAATAAAAATAATATTGACAATTCCAGATTCTATGTGTTATCCTAACAAAGCTGACGAAAGAGACATCTGAGAGATTGCTAGAAAAGAAGCGTTAGCAAAAAAGATTAAAATACTTGTTGACATTTGTCGACAAGTATGGTAATCTAAATAAGCTGTCGGTTGAGCGATGATTCGCAATGAAAGAACGACGAAAAATAAATTTAAAAAAGTTGTTGACAAGCGAGAAAACATATGATATATTGATATG
>NZ_JBNPOQ010000019.1:0-47463 GCF_050315235.1 Bariatricus sp. SGI.019
CAACTCTTTTTTCTGTTATGGATTCTTGGCGAAGGATACCGGATACAGACCAGCCTATTCAACTCCCTTGCGCCGTACACCTCCCAATTACCAACTAACTAATCTAAATTCCCATCTACTTCTGATTTCTGAACTGCATTGGTGTCATGTTATAAGCTTTCTTAAACATTCGATTAAAATGCTCAACATTCTGGTAACCAACCGACAAGGCAATATTCTCTACCGTCATATTGCTGCTCTTCAAAAGTGCTTTTGCCTTTTTCATTCGAATCTTCTTAACCAGCTCACCAAATGTCATTCCTGACTTCTCTTTGATATATTTAGAAATATATGGTTTGGACAGATAGAATTTTTCTGCCAGATCATCCAAAGTAATGTCAATATAATTGGCCTGAATATAATTCATGATTTCAATCATTCTGGCATCTTTACATGGATCAGCAGATCCCAGTTCTTCTATCTTATTAACAGCTACAATTAATGCCTCAATGGAAGCACGGATAATATCTGCATCAATGCCAACGCCCCAGAAAGTCTTGCCTTTACAGATGATTCCAACATATGCTACTGCCTTAGAAGAAGATCCTTTAGTGAGTGAATGCTCCTCATAAAATGTAAGTTCATAACTAATGTTAAAATACTGCTTAATCGCGTTGCTGACAGCATCCAGACGTCCATTACCATTGGCAGTAATCACTCTACTCTCACCGGCATGATTAATCGTTACTTCTGCAGTGATTCCGTCAACTTGCTTGAAATGGCACTCATCCACATGGAAGATACTCTTCGTATTAATATAATTGTCTGCAAATATCTGATATACCCACTCTGGTGTAAGTTCTTTGTGTGCCTTGTCAGATACATCTTTTACGAGATATCCAACTTCTTCTCTCATCTTCTGTGGCAGATTAATACCATGACTTTGCTTCAGGATATAATTGACACCGCCCTTGCCAGACTGACTATTGATACGAATAACATCAGAATCATACTTTCTTCCAACATCCTGCGGATCAATCGGCAGATATGGAACTGTCCATGTATCACACTGTTTCTCTTCTCTCCAAGTCATACCTTTAGCAATTGCATCTTGATGAGATCCTGAAAATGCTGTAAATACCAAATCTCCAGCATATGGCTGACGCTCATATACATGCATTCTTGTCAAACGCTCATAAGACTCTCTAATCTTCTGCATATTTGAAAAATCAAGTCCCGGATCCACACCATGAGAATACATATTCATTCCCATTGTAACAATATCTACATTACCGGTACGCTCTCCATTTCCAAATAAAGTACCTTCAATACGGTCAGCTCCTGCCAGAACTCCAAGTTCTGCCGTTGCCACACCACATCCCCTGTCATTGTGAGGGTGTAAACATAAGATAACGTTATCTCTATATTTCAGGTGCTTATTAACATATTCCAGCTGGCAGGCAAATACATGTGGCATTGCATTTTCTACGGTTGTTGGGATATTAATAATTGCTTTATTATCTGCTGTTGGTTTCCATACATCCAGGACTGCATTACACACCTCAACCGCATAATCCACTTCTGTTCCTGGGAAACTTTCCGGACTATACTGAAATGTAAAATTTCCATCCGTCTCAGACGCCAACTTCAGAAGCAATTCTGCTCCATCAATCGCAATCTTCTTGATCTCCTCTTTACTCTTTCTAAATACCTGCTCTCTCTGTGCAACAGATGTAGAATTATATAAATGGATCACTGCATGTGGTGCGCCTTTCACTGCCTCAAATGTCTTCTTAATAATATGTTCTCTTGCCTGAGTCAGTACCTGTACTGTAACATCATCCGGAATCATATTCTTTTCAATCAAGGTTCTCATGAATTGGTATTCCGTCTCAGATGCTGCCGGAAAACCAACTTCAATTTCTTTAAATCCTATTTCCACCAGCATCTGGAAAAATTCCAGCTTCTCATCCAAACTCATTGGTTCAATTAATGCCTGATTTCCATCTCTCAGATCCACACTACACCAAATCGGCGGTTTCTCAATATATTCTTTTTTCACCCAATCATAAGTAACCTCCGGTGGCATAAAATATGTTCTTTCATATTTCTTACAATTTTTCATACAAATACCTCTCCTTCTATGACAATTCGAATAAAATTCATCAATTTAATTGTTTTATTTTAATCATAACCTATCCTAACATATGTCAACAAAAAAGGAAAGTGATGATTTTAATCACTTTCCTTGATGTATTTTAATATTATGTCATTTCATTTTTCTTCATCTGGAATCAGACGAGAATCACTTCTAATTTACCTCCAAAGAACGCTTTTTTGTAATGGTTACTTTCTCTTCATAACATTCAAATATGTCATCCACTTGCTTTTTGTTCATCTTTGGTGTGATCAGACTAACAATCGGTACAATAACCAAACCAACAATCATTGCAATTGCACCTGCATTGATTGGGGATGCAATATAATGCAAGAACATATTGGAAACTGTGATTCCAACACCTGATGCAAAGCTTGCCCATACCGCAGCTTTTGTAACGCCTTTCCAATATAATCCATACATAAATGGTGCCAGAAATGCTCCGGCAAGTGCTCCCCAGGAGATACCCATAAGCTGAGCAATAAAGGTCGGTGGATCCAATGCGATTACTACAGATAATACAATAAAGAATACAACCAATACCTGCATTGTACGTACTTGTTTCTTTTCGTCCATATCTTTCATCACATTACCTTTCAGAAAATCAAGCGTCAATGTAGAACTAGACGTCAGCACCAATGATGCCAGAGTCGACATGGATGCAGATAACACCAATACTACAACAATACCAATCAAAATATCCGGTAGCGTTGACAGCATATATGGAATAATTCCATCGTAGATCATACTTCCGTCTTCTGCATAAATGGTTGGATTATCGAATAATCTTCCAAATCCGCCGAGGAAATAACATCCACCAGAGATGACAACAGCAAATAAAGTGGAAATAACTGTACCTGTGTTGATAGATTTCTCATCTTTGATTGCGTAGAATTTGCCGACCATCTGTGGAAGTCCCCATGTACCAAGCGATGTCAGAATAACAACTCCCAGAAGATTCAGCGGATCTGGTCCAAAGAAAGAAGTAAATGCACCTGGCTGTCCCATCGTAACCGGCACATCACTTGGGATCTCTGCCATCTGACGGATTGCTGCAATAAATCCGCCCTTTCCGCTTAAAACAGCTGCAATAACAGCAATGATACCGCCAAGCATAATAATTCCCTGGATAAAATCATTGATAGCTGTTGCCATATAACCACCAAGAATAACATAAATTCCAGTAAATACAGCCATTACAAGCACACAATATGTATAAGGAATATTAAACGCCATCCCGAATAATCTAGATAATCCATTATATACAGATGCAGTATATGGAACCAGAAAGATAAATACGATTGCTGATGCTGTGATCTTAAGCGCCTTACTGTCAAATCTCACTCCAAAGAAATCCGGCATTGTCTTGGAATTCAAATGTTGCGTCATAACTTTGGTACGTCTTCCTAAGACAACCCATGCCAAAAGACTTCCAATGATTGCATTTCCCAAACCGATCCAAGTGGAAGCAAGACCATATTTCCATCCAAACTGTCCGGCATATCCAACGAATACAACCGCTGAAAAATAAGAAGTTCCATATGCAAATGCCGTAAGCCACGGCCCTACAGAACGTCCTCCTAATACATAACCATCCACACTCGTTGCATGCTTTCTTGAATAAATTCCTACCGAAACCATAACGGCAAAGAAAACAATAAGCAATAACACTTTAATAACCATATGCTTCTCCTCAACTTTCATTCCCTTTTTGTTGCTTTAAACCGCAACACTTTAACGTATTAAAGTTTAACCTGAAAGTAGTTTATCATATAGTCTATTATATGTCAATGAAAGAATGCTCTGTTTATTTCAATTTCTCCACACGTTCCTGAACAGTCTTATTAAAATTCTCTACTTTTCTGCTGTATACACCATTCATATATTTAGAACTCAACATAAAATCTGCCGTTGCCAGATTATTCGCAACCGGAATATCATATACAACCGCAATACGCAGTAATGCTTTTACATCTGGGTCATGTGGCTGAGCTTCCAGTGGATCCCACAAAAAGATCATAAAATCAATCTGCCCTTCTACAATCTTTGCACCAATCTGCTGATCACCTCCAAGGGGACCACTATTATATCCTTTTACTGGAAGTCCTGTCTTCTCAGATATTAATCTTGCAGTCGTTCCTGTTCCACATAAGAAATGTCCTTTTAAGATCTCCTTATTCTTATCACACCACTCTACCAGTTCTTTTTTCTTACCATCATGTGCGACCAATGCAATATGTTTTGCTTTTCCAGTCTCAAATGTTACATAGTTATCATCTAACATATACTACTCTCCTTTCTATGAGTCCTTCCTATCGTACTACATTTTTTCACCATATACAAGAAATTATCATTCTTCTCCCGCTTCTGCATAGTATTTCATAAGAGCCTGCGTTCCAAGATTGCCGTAGCCGGCAGCCTCTAATTCTTCATAGTTTGCAAGCACGAGACTCAACACTTCCAAACTCAGTTCGCTCATATTAGCCTCTGTAAGCGCAAGTTTCATATCCTTTACAAAATGTTTCAGAAAAAAACCTGGTTCATAATCTCCTGCCAGAATCTTTGGCCCGAATATATCTAACTGCTTACTTCCTGCAGCTCCTGTAGATACCGAATCCAGGAATACTTGTGGATCTAATCCTTTTGCTTTTGCATAAGTCAGAGCCTCACAGACACCAGACAAAGTTCCTGCAATCATAATCTGATTAGCAAGTTTGGCATGCTGTCCACATCCTGCATTTCCTTGATAATTTATATTTGTTCCCATTGCCTGGAATAATGGCATACATTTTTCAAAATCCTCTTTCAGACCGCCAACCAATATAGAAAGAGTTCCTGCCTTTGCCCCGGTATCTCCACCAGTAACAGGTGCATCAAGTACGTGATACCCCTTTTCTGTCCCCTCTTTATATATCTTCTCAGCAAGCATCGGACTTGTTGTCGTCATATCAATCAGATATGCTCCTGACTCTGCACTATCCAGAATATTTCCTTCCTCAAAGTATACTTCCTCAACATCCTTTGGAAAGCCTACAATTGTAATTACTGCTTCACAATCTTTTACACAATCCTGAATCGACTCATGGAAATTTGCCCCTTCACTGATTACATCCTTTACCTTTTCTTTATTTCTGGCATAAATATGAAGTTCAAATCCCGCCTTCATGAGATTACGCACCATAGATTTTCCCATAATGCCAACGCCAATAAAACCTATTTTATTCATAATACATTCTCCTTTCTCTATCTCTTTTCTACTATCTCTCCTTGTCTTTTATAGATACTATTTGCCGGCACATAGCCTCTGACACTTGAAAGCGGATAGATATTGGAATGGCTTCCTACCACACTTCCAGGATTCAAAACAGTTCCACATCCAACCTCCACCTCATCGCCAAGCATTGCACCAAATTTCTTGATTCCTGTCTCAATATTCTCTTCTGGTGTTTTAACCACGACCAGTTTTTTATCTGACTTAACATTAGATGTGATAGATCCTGCTCCCATATGAGCTTTATATCCCAAAATGGAATCACCAACATAATTGTAATGAGGGACCTGTACTTTATTGAATAAAATCACATTTTTTAACTCCGTGGAATTACCAACAACAGCACCTTCCCCTACGATAGCATTCCCACGAATAAATGCACAATGTCTTACCTCAGCATTTTTGCCAATAATCGCAGGTCCATGTATGTAAGCTGATTCAAACACTTTGGCAGACTTAGCAATCCACACATCATCACCTATTTTATCATAGTCCTCCTCCGGCAATGTCTCTCCCAACTTTAGAATAAATGCACTGATTTTTGGAAGAACTTCCCAAGGATAGGTCACTCCCTCAAAAATATCTTTTGCAATAGTCTCATCCAACGTATACAATTCCTCTACTGTCAATTCTTTCATATGATTCTAACTCCTTTATTTATTTTACTTTTTATTTGAATATTTTCGCCCTTGATTAGATTTTTTATAAAATTGTGCTGTTTTATCATAACAGGCACGTAACTGATTCTGATTATAAAGCTCTTTAACTCCTTGCGTCCTACTTACAATAAAATGATCCAGTTTACGCATATATTCATCTGGCGTAATCTCGCCTTCTGCAACATAATTCAATCCCTTTTCCCAGCTCGCAGTCAATTCTGGATTTAAAAGAGATTTGATAGAATGATCCACCACATCATAGATCATTTCTCCAAGCATCGTCGGCGTCACAATCTGCGTCTTCTTATTCAAAGCCAGATATTTATTATGGAACAGCTTCTTAAGTATCTCTCCTCGTGTTGCACTGGTTCCAATACCACTTCCCTTAATCTGAGCCCGCAATTCTTCATCTTCAATCAGTTGTCCTGCATTCTCCATGGCCAGGATCAAAGAACCAGAATTATAACGTTTCGGAGGTGAAGTCTTTCCTTCCTTAATATCCAGCGATTGCACTTCTAAAATCATTCCTTTTCGCAAAGATTGTATTTTTTGAAAAAAGGAAGCATCTGTATCTTTTTCCTCATCCTGCCCGTCATCCGATGTAATAGTTTTCTTCTGTCCCGGAATTCCTGCAACCTTTAAGTAACCTTCTTCTGCAAGCACTTTAAAATTTGAAAAAAAGGATTCCTCTTTCATCTTGGTCACAATTGCCACTTTCTGATAAATCGCCGGAGGATAGAATATACTCAGGAATCTCCTTACAATCAAATCATAGACCTGACATGACAGATGAGACAATGTACCTAACACATTCAATCCCTGTCCCGTCGGAATAATCGCATAATGATCTGTAATCTGCTTATCATTCACATAACGAGTTTTTTCTAACCCCTTATGACTTCCCAATGCAACAATATCTTGAAGATATGGCACCACAGGCTGATACTTCATCAGACCATTCAGATTCTTATGAATTTCCTTTGCCACGGCTGTAGACAGCACTCGCGCATCCGTTCTGGGATAAGTCACGAGTTTCTTTTCATATAATTCCTGTACGATTCGAAGTGTCTCATCCGGACTAATCTTAAAACGCTTAGAGCATTCATTCTGTAGCTCTGCCAGATTAAAAAGCAAAGGCGGATTCTTCTTCTCTTTTTTCTTTTCAATGGATACAATCTGACACTGCATAGGTTTCTCATCACTCAAATATGTAATCAGATCCTCTGCTTTTTCCCGTTCTTTAAATCCATTCTCTTTATACAAGTCGAAAGACTCAAACCAACGAGACCCTTTGACCGCTCTCCATTCACCTTCAAAACTTTGTTCCTGATCACCGATAGTACTGAGCACACGATAGAAAGGCGTTTCTACGAATTCCCGAATCTCTCTCTCCCGTCGTACAACCATTCCCAACACACAAGTCATCACTCTTCCCACAGAAATCACAGAATACTTTGTGTTCAAATAATTAGAAATACTGTTGCCATACTTTAATGTCAAAAGGCGGGAAAAATTAATTCCCATCAAATAATCTTCTTTCGCTCTCAAATAAGCTGATGCAGACAGATTGTCATATTCCTTCAGATCTTTTGCTTCCCGAATACCTCTTAAAATCTCTTCTTCTGTCTGAGAATCAATCCAGACACGGCGCCGTTCCTTTCCATGCACTCCTGCCTGCTGCTCCACCAGACGATAGATATATTCTCCCTCTCGTCCGGAGTCAGTACATACATAGATCACGTCAACATCTTCTCGGTTAAGAAGTCCTGCAACAATCTTATATTGCCTGGACACTGCCGGAATGACTTCATATTTAAACTCCTTTGGTATAAAAGGCAGAGTTTCCAAACTCCACCTTTTCAAATTCGGATCATACTCTTCTGGGTAGCTCATTGTTACCAGATGTCCTACACACCAGGTAACAATTGCCTCGTCTGACTCCAGGTATCCGTCTTGTCTTCTAGTCTTTATCTTCAGTGCCTTGGCAAATTCCTGTGCCACACTCGGTTTCTCTGCAATATACAGTGATTTCCCCATAAATCTTATCAAAACTCCTTATCTTTTCAAGAGCCCTTTCAACCATCTGCCCAGTCCATTTTCCTGCTCTGGCGTCTCCTTCTTGGCATGGATTGCCTCTTCCATAAAGACAGCCTGTGAATCAATCATTGGCTCTGATGCTTTCTTCTTTACAAAAGCTCCGTTGCTCTGTAAGATTCTGGCCTTGATATTATCACCAAGCATCACTTTCAGATAATGGTTGATCTGGCTTTTTATATTATCATCCAATACAGGGCAGGCGACTTCTACTCGCTTCTCCGTATTTCTCGTCATCATATCTGCCGAACCAATATATATCTTTTGATTTGCCCCCGTACCAAAACTAAAAATACGCGGATGTTCCAAAAATCTTCCCACCACGCTCATTACTCTCAGATTATCTGTATAGCCTGGTACTCCTGGAAGTATACAGCATATTCCTCTGACAATCAAGTCGACTTTCACACCAGCCTTTGACGCTTCAGAAACCTTACGGATAAAATCTACATCCGTAAGAGAATTCATCTTCATAATAATTCGTCCATTGTTTCCTTTTTTAATCTGCTCATCTATCAAATATAATATTTTCTGCTTCAGACTTGTAGGTGACACGATCAGATAATCATAGTTTCCATTTAGATTACCTATGGACATATTCTTGAAAAATTCAGCAGCATCTCTTCCTATTGCCTGATTTGCAGTCATCAAAGACAGATCTGTATACATAGTCGCAGTTTTCTCGTTATAATTACCAGTTCCAATCTGTGTAATATACTGTATCTCATTACGGTTCCGGTAAGTAATCAGACAGATCTTAGAATGTACCTTATATCCCTCAAATCCATAGATGACCCGACATCCTGCTTCTTCCAGACGCTCCGACCAATCAATATTATTCTGCTCATCAAATCTCGCCCGCAATTCAATCAATACAGTGACTTCTTTTCCATTTTCTGCCGCTGCACACAGATATTCTACCAGACGAGCTTTCTTGGCCAGACGATAAATTGTAATCTTAATCGTCAAAACATTTGGATCCACGGAAGCTTCTTTAATCAATTTCAAGAAAGGATTCATGCTCTCATAAGGATAAAACAAAAGGATATCCCTTTTCTTTACCTGCTTCATCACACTTCCATCCTGCACATGAGCTGAATTCTGCGGAGAAAATGGCGTGTATGTCAAAGACCGTTTCATAGACTCTGGAAGATTTCCTGCAATCGAAAAAATATAATCCAATTTCATTGGCATCTTGGTACGAAAGATCTGTGCCGGTGTAATGTTAAATTTTTCGCAGAAATACTTCTCCATATCCCCAGTCAGTTTCTCGGCGATTTCTAATCGTACAACCGCCATTTTGCGGCGTTTATGAAGAGTCTCTTTCATCAGCAGCCTGAAATCATCATTAACCTCCAGCGCCTCATCATCCGGTGATACATCTGCATTTCTTGTAACACAAATATAATTGGCATCCGACACCTCATACTGTTCAAAGACAAGATTCAAATATTCCATGATTACCTTTTCCATGCGAATATAACGGATATCATGCCCAGGCAAAACCAAAATATCTGATACGAACTGTGGAACCGGAACGATTCCAAGAGTCGTCTTCCCTTTTTCTGATTCCTTATGCTTTAAATTTGCCGTAACATAGATGGCTTTATTTAACAAATGTGGGAACGGATGATTCGCATCCACAATCTGCGGAGACAAAATCGGCAGAACCTGCTCTTTAAAATACTTTTTCACATATTTCTTCTCAGACTGTTCTAATTCTTTAAAATCCAGACCACAAATTCCATACGGCGACAATTGCTTCTTAATCTCCGCATATGTCTTATCCCGTTCTTTATAAAGAGGTGCAACTGCCCCATAAATCTTTTCCAATTGTTCTTTAGGCGTCATACCAGTACGGCTGTCCTTATTATTCGCATCTGTCTGTGCCATATCAAATAAACTTCCGACACGAATCATAAAAAATTCATCCAAATTACTGGTAAATATTGCAACAAATTTCATTCTTTCCAAAAGCGGAACCGTTGGATCCTGTGCTTCCTCCAGGACTCTCTGATCAAACCGAAGCCAGGATAATTCTCTGTTTTGCGTATAATTGTATATCTCTTTGTCCATATCTGCATACCTCGCATTTTTCACTATAACATCTTTTTTTATTTTAACACTTCACCATCACAAAAGGAAGAATGAAATGGGAATTTAGATGAGTGAGTTGGTAATTGAGAGTGTACGGCGCAAGGAAGCTTGGTAGGCTGGTTGCTATCCGTCTATCCAAGCTTCCTTGCGCCTGACATTCTCAAATACTGAACGAACTCATCTGGAGGAATTCCTGGCGCGAAGCGCAATGGGGAGCGATGTTTTATACTATTTATCATTATTTCAATGGAAGAATCAGTTAGTTATTCTGCCAGTTTTTTGACATATCTTTGCTATGATCTTTCCCTCTGCATAACGCGCAGGAATTCTCCCGGATGAGGAAGTTGCGGATTTGGGGGATGTCAGGCGAGAAGATGGATGGGATGGCTGCCATTCGTTGGACAAGCGATAGAATCCGTTATGGGAAAAGAAGCAGATATTTTGTGCGATGATTTGGCCTCAAGCCAAATCTGAAAAGGCTGCTGAGCCTCGAAATCATCAGGATTTCGGGGTGAATCAGCCTGGTCACAAAATATCTGCTTCTTTTCCTGTTATGGATTCTTAGCGAAGGACTCCGCAATGGCAACCATCCCATCCGTCCTCTCGCCGTACACACCCAATTACCAACTAACTAATCTAAATTCCTACTTCGCCTGAATGTATCCTTTGGCTGTCAGGGATTCTGCGCACAGCACTGCTCCGCCTGCTGCACCACGTACGGTGTTGTGAGACAGTCCAATAAACTTATAATCATAGATGCTGTCTTCTCTCAGACGTCCGATAGACACACCCATACCATTCTCATAATCTACATCCATCTTTACCTGTGGGCGATTGTCCTCTTCCAGATACTGGATGAACTGCTTTGGAGCACTTGGGAGCTCTGCTTCCTGTGGAAATCCTTTGAAACTCTCTAATTTTTCGATTAACTGCTCTTTGGTAGGTTTCTTTTCAAAGTTAATGAATACAGCTGCTGTATGTCCATTTAATACCGGGACACGCAGACACTGACAAGTAATCTTTGGTTCTTTTGCCAATGTAATCTGACCGTCTTCTAATGTTCCAAGTACACGGAGTGGTTCCTGCTCACTCTTTTCTTCCTCTCCACCGATATATGGAATAATATTCTCTACCATTTCCGGCCAATCCTTAAACGTCTTGCCTGCACCAGAAATTGCCTGATAAGTGGTTGCAACAACTTCTTTTGGTCCAAATTCCTTCCATGCTGCCAGACAAGGAGTATAGCTTTGGATAGAACAATTTGGTTTTACTGCAATGAATCCGCGTGTTGTTCCAAGGCGTTTTTTCTGTGTCTCGATCAGACCAAAGTGCTCAATATTGATTTCCGGAATTACCATTGGTACATCCGGTGTCCAGCGATGTGCACTGTTATTTGATACGACAGGGGTCTCAGTCTTTGCATATGCTTCTTCAATTGCACGAATTTCATCTTTTGTCATATCTACTGCACTGAACACAAAGTCTACTGTTTCAGCAACCTTCTCTACTTCATTCACATTTAATACAATCAGATTTTTAACAGCCTCCGGCATCGGAGTATCCATTTTCCAGCGTCCTCCTACAGCCTCTTCATAAGTCTTTCCTGCAGAACGTGGACTGGCTGCCACTGTTACAACTTCAAACCAAGGATGATCTTCAAGCAATGAGATAAAACGCTGTCCAACCATTCCTGTTGCTCCTAAAATACCTACTCTTAGTTTCTTTTCCATCTTCACTCTCTCCTTCTCTTAGTATTCATCCATATATTTCTTATATACATCAACCACTTCATCCATTGCACTCTTACCTGGTGCACCAATGGTAATTCGTTTATTTACACAAGTTTCCAGACTAATTGCATCATAGATATCTTCCTCAAATACAGGAGATATCTTTTTATATTCTTCCAGCGGAAGCTCATCCAACGCAATCTTTTTCTCCAGGCACAATAATACCAGCTGCCCAACGATTCCGTGTGCATCTCTAAACGCAACTCCATGGTTTACCAGATAATCAGCAGCGTCCGTTGCATTGGTAAATCCATGTCTTGCGCTGTCTTTCATCCGTTCCTTATTAAACTGCATCGTCCGAAGCATTCCTGTAAACAAAGTCAGGCAGCCCTTAGCAGTATCAATTGCGTCAAAAGCCCATTCCTTATCCTCTTGCATATCCTTATTGTATGCAAGCGGAATCCCCTTCATCGTTGTAAGCAATGCATTCAATGCTCCGTATACTCTGCCCGTCTTACCACGGACAAGCTCTGCAATATCCGGATTCTTTTTCTGTGGCATGATACTACTTCCAGTGCTGTAAGCATCATCAATCTCAACAAATTTATATTCATTGGAATTCCAGATAATCACTTCTTCCGAGAACCTACTTAAATGCATCATAATAATAGATAATGCGGATAATAGTTCTAACAAATAATCCCTGTCAGAAACACCATCCATACTATTGAGCGTCGGTCCATCAAAGCCTAACAAGCTTGCAGTATATTCCCGATCCAGAGGATATGTCGTTCCAGCCAATGCCCCCGACCCCAACGGACACGTATTCATACGCTTATAGATATCTCTCAGCCGTTCATGGTCTCTTTTGAACATTTCAAAATAAGCACCCATATGATGCGCCAGTGTAATCGGCTGTGCTTTCTGAAGATGTGTAAATCCCGGCATATATGTATCTGTATTTTCTTCCATAATTGCAAGAATTGCATGTAACAATTCTTTCACCAGACTGTCCAGGAGATGAACCTCATCTCTTGTATAAAGTTTCATATCTAAAGCCACCTGATCATTCCGGCTTCTTCCGGTATGCAGCTTCTTACCCGGTTCCCCGATCCGATCGATCAATGTTGCTTCAACAAAACTATGAATATCCTCATATTTCTCCGAGATATCAAGCTTTCCATTCTCTACATCACTTAAGATTCCTTCCAGGCCTGCGATGATCTGCTCTTTCTCATTATCTGTTAGAATCCCCTGCTTTGCAAGCATCATGACGTGCGCAATACTGCCCTTGATATCCTGCGCATAGAATCTCTTATCAAATGAAATCGAAGCATTAAAATTATATACTAACTGATCCGTTTCTTTTGTAAAACGTCCACCCCATAACTGTGCCATATGGATTTCTCTTCCTTTCGTAAAAATATACTGTAAACGATTTTATCATATTTTTGCATAAAATCAAATGATTTCGTACTTTTTTGTATTTTCATAAATGAATTGCCACTATTATACTCAACGGTTTTCTTCCCGAATAGAAAACTCACATCCACAATAATTCTGTCTATAAAGACCATATACTTTTGATAATTCAATTGAACGTTTATATCCATTCCTCTTTTTAAAATCAGACTGCAGATAAGAAACGCCGTATTCTTCTGCAAGTCTCATTCCAATCTCATTTAACCGTTCTGCGTTCTTCATCGGACTAATACTCAAAGTCGTTGTAAAATAATCAAAAGCTCCTTGACTGGCAATCTCAGCTGTCTCTCTCAATCTCAATTCATAGCATTTCATGCAGCGTACTCCGCCTTCTTTCATATGTTCCATTCCCTCAGCCATCTGATAAAAACGCTCTTTATCGTATTGCCCCGCTATGAAAGAAACCGGATATCTGGTCCTCATCTTCTCAATCAGCGTCTGCTGCTCCAGAATCCGTTTTGTATATTCACTCTCTGGGAAAATATTAGGATTGTAATAAAATACTGTAATTTCGAAAAAATCACTCAAATATTCCAACACATAACTGCTGCATGGAGCACAACAGCTATGCAATAACAAGCGCGGTACCTTCTCTTCTCTCTCCAGACGCTGAATTGTTTTTTCCAGTTCTTTCTGATAATTCATAGGAATCCTTTCTCCTTATAGTAGACCGTGGTATTATACTTTTGCATTATAGCTTTTTCCATCGGTTCTGACAAGGTCAATCCGTCACGAATTTCCAATATTTACATAAAATAATATATAGTCATCCAAGGAGGTTCCTATGGAACAAGTATTAGAATTAAAACATATCCACTATGCTTACCACACCCTTGAAGGAGAGACTCCCACTCTTACGGATATATCCTTTTCACTAAACAAAGGAGAATTCGTATCCATAGTAGGACCTTCCGGCTGTGGCAAATCTACACTTCTCTCCCTGATTGCCGGTCTGCTGACACCAGAAAAAGGTCTGATAAAAATTAATGGAAAATATCTGCGGGAAAGTACTACAAATGTTGGCTATATGTTACAGCATGATGAACTTTTTGAATGGAGGACCATCTATAACAATGTAATTCTTGGTCTGGAGGTACAGCATATGCTGACAGCCCGAACAAAAGAAAAGGCTCATGAATTACTCAATATGTATGGTCTGAAACAATTTGAGAATTCCCGTCCTTCGGAGTTATCCGGTGGAATGCGTCAAAGAGCTGCATTAATACGTACCTTGGTGCTAGAACCTGATATCTTACTTCTGGATGAACCTTTTTCTGCTCTGGATTACCAGACACGCCTTAATGTTGGTGATGACATTGGTCAGATTATCCGCCACGAAAGAAAATCTGCACTTCTTGTCACCCATGATTTGTCAGAAGCAATCTCATTGGCAGATCGTGTCATCATCCTATCCGGACGACCAGCAACAATAAAACAGACCATACCGTTAATTTTTACTCTGGATACCGACACTCCGTTAAACAGACGTAATGCCCCAGAATTTAAAACATATTTCAATCTAATCTGGAAGGAGTTGAATACAGATGAGTGATCTATCTCAAGGTCAACAGCAATACCTTTTAAATCACCGAAAACATCAGCGTATTGTACGAATTTCCAGAATCTTGATTCTTCTAAGTTTCCTCTTTATCTGGGAATTCACGGCAAATATAGGAATCATTGATTCATTTATTTTCAGCAGCCCGTCCAAAATTGCTCTGTGTTTCTGGAATATGGTGCTTGATAAAAGTATTTTTCTTCACATAGGAATCACACTGTATGAAACCATCATAAGCTTCCTCTTAGTTACTGCCATCGGAGTCTTGGTGGCAGTTGCTCTATGGTTCAGTTGTAAGCTTTCTGAAATTTTAGATCCTTATCTGGTGGTACTGAACAGTCTCCCAAAATCAGCTCTGGCTCCTTTACTCATTGTATGGCTGGGTGCGACAAAAACGACAATTATTGTTGCCGGTATGTCAGTGGCGATCTTTGGAAGTATCTTAAGTCTATATACCAGTTTTACAACCGTAGATCCAGGAAAGATCAAATTAATCTACACCTTACAAGGCAGCCGCTTTCAGGCATTGACAAAAGTTGTCATTCCAAGTTCAATACCTGCGATCATCAGCAATATGAAAGTAAATATCGGGCTTTGCCTGGTAGGTGTTATTATTGGAGAATTTCTGGCAGCAAGAAATGGTCTTGGATATCTGATTATCTACTCTAGTCAAGTATTTAAAATGGATTGGCTTCTGATGAGCATCGTTCTTCTATGTATTATGGCAATGCTTCTCTATTCGCTGATCAGCATTCTGGAGACATGGTGCACAAAACATTATTAGCAGAGTTCTTCGATAATGCAACACAGGAGATGCAACACATCGCACCTCCTGATACATATTTCTTATATCTTATCTATTTTATTGCGCAGCTTCATCATCTTCTTATCCAATGCAGCGATCTCTTCGGAATACCCTTTTAATTCCTTCGCCACTTCCTCTGCTCCAGACACATTCTTCTTATAAATCAACTGATAATCCAATACAGACCAGAAGTCCATAGCCGACGTACGGATCTGAATCTCCGCTCTTTTTATCTCAGAATGTTCCCCGAGATAAATCGGAATCTCAACAATCATATGAAGACTCATATAGCCATTCTTCTTCGGCTTTTCGATGTAGTCCTTAATCTTAATGACTTCTACATCACTCTGTTTTTGAAGCATTTCTGCAACCTTATACACATCATCAAGAAATAAACACACGATACGAATCCCAATCAGATCATTCAGCTTTTTCTTTGCTGCCGCAAAATTCCTTTCATAATCTTTTCGGAGCAATTTTGCGTGAATACTGTCTGGTTTTTTCAGTCTGCTGCTGACCTCCCGAATAATTTCTCTGCCATACTCACGTGACAATTGTTCATTTATTATATTGATTTTTGCTTTTAATATTCCCACTACATATTGATAGCGCAGTTCATACTTTTCTTTTTCCATATCTGCAGCAATCTGCTCTATCTCTTGTTTTACTTCCTTTTTAATCTTACATTCCTCCAGTCTATATCCTGTTTCCTAATACTATTATAATGCAAATCCTATGTTACAACTATCAAATTTATGTTAAAAAAAGAAAAACTACAACTCTAATCTAAGAGCTGTAGTTTTATTTTAAGCTGGAAATCGGACTTGAACCGACGACCCCTTCATTACGAGTGAAGTGCTCTACCGACTGAGCTATTCCAGCGTTCTGCTGCTACGATCAGCAGTCACAAATATTATTATAGCGAATTTCAAAATATTTGCAAGAACTTTTTTCTATATTGTTATATATTTTACTCATGTAATCTTCGAATCATCTTATACACAATCTCACTTTCAGTGACCAGAGGTTTTTTGTGCGCGAAGAAAATGATACCGTCAGTCGGTGCTAACACTTTACATATTTCTTCCCCTTCATATGGATCTAAGATCTCTCCTAATACATCTCCCATATGAACCTCTTCTCCCGGCGATTTCAGACGACGGTAGATTCCAGATGCATTGGTTTTAACAATCGTTAGTTCCTCTTCTTTAATGATGCTGGCAATATAGCCATTATGACTGTTATATCTTAGAATTCCCATCCTTGTCAAAAAACGCAGAACTGCTGATACAGCCTGACGTGCAGATTCCTCATCTACGACATCAGTCTCACTGGTATAGACTGAAAAAGCACTGGTCTCCCATACTTGCCAGTTATAGTTCAATGTCGTTGTATCAATAGGTTTTGGTTTTCTTACCACTACATACGGAAGCCCAAACAAAGTTGCCAAACTCGTATTCTGATATCCGGTCTCCATCATGCGAACATGAGGTACAAAATCTCCCGGAAGATAAAAACTGGCGAACTGGATTCCATAGCTGTATTCTTTTACGCATTCAAACACACCCGCTGCAATTCGCTGTGTTGTCTCACCCTTATCATATCCTGGGAACATACGGTTAATATCTGTATTATCCACTGCCCAGAATCGTTTCCCAATATTCATGGCATGATGATTCACAGAAGGAATTACCATGATCTCATTATCCGATACAATCGCACCATGCATTTCCAGCTCTTTCAATTTTTTCACCAATTGAGAACACACATATAATTGCTGTACCTCATTTCCTCGAATCGCTCCAACAATACAGACAGATTTTCTTCCGCTGCCAAAACGATATCCCGTAACTTCCAGTTTCTCCCTATATGGAGAGTCCAATGTATAGATGACTTCTGTTTTCATTCTTCCGCACCTCCAAGGATCCGATTCAAAAGAGAACCACTGTATACAATCGGATATTCTCTCCGGGTAAATACTTTTCCTGTAATTGGTGCTTTAACCTCCTCCAGCACACTTCCTGTCAGTGGATCTACAATTTTTCCCAACACATCTCCTCTCATTACTTCATCAAAGATTCTGGCATCAGGAAGATAGATACCTGGATGATCTGCATTTACAAATCCGATTGCCCGGTCTGAAGATATCAGCGGCTCTCTGACAGATTCAACCGAACCACTCCAGATTCCCATTTCTTTCATAAGATTTAAAATTCCATCCACCAATTGATATCCATAATCTTTTGTTATTCGCATGCCAACACCCATCTCAACAACCAGAGTCGGTACGCCGATCATATTCAAACTATATGCCAAAGTAGACTCCAATACCGTTGCTGCCGCATGTATCCACACAAAATCTACATTTAGCAGCCTCGCATATGGTACAAGTTGATCTGCTGTTTCTTCATTAATTCTTACCTGCGGCATTTCTTCCAGATAAATATTGCTGGCATGAATATCGATGCACATATCTGCCCCCTTTAGATCAGACATCAGACGACTTACCATTGTTTCCATCATTGGTCCTTCTTCGCTTCCAGGAAATATCCTGTTCATATCCAGGTCAAACATGGGAATTCCCCGGGTAATCGAATCAATTCCCAAGGGATTAAATGCCGGATATATATCTACAATTCCATGCAGGTATTCTGGGTGTTTCTGAATCCTTTGATTTAACTCATAACACACGAATTGACCTTCCAATTCATCTCCATGCGTTCCTGTTACGATCCCAATTCTTTTCATATTATCGGATGTCTCTTCCGGCATCAGACGATTCTTTTTTATTTCCAGACGTTCATCTACCGGAAGTCCCATAGACACTACTGTCTCGACCATCTATATTTCCTCCACATTTACATAGATTTTCTGTGACTGGCAGGCCTGTCCGCGAAACAATCCCTTATCCAGTACACAATCCCCATAATCTCTTCCATGGGCCAATTTTATATAATAATCATCTACATGCAGATGATTCGTCGGATCCAGTCCATACCATCCTTCTCCTGTATAGATTTCCACCCAGGCATGGGTATAGCCTTCTCCGATCATAAGTCCATTTACATATCTGGCAGGAATCCCCTTCATACGGCACAACGCAATCATAATATGTGCATAGTCCTGACAGACTCCTTTTCGCCCTTTCCATGCTTCACCCGCTGTCGTATGAATATTGGTACTTCCAGTAACATAAGAAAAATCCTGATAGATTGCATCCATAATCTGCACAGCGGCTTTCAGATGATCTTTCGATGTGATTTTCAAAGAATTCCCATATTTTTTTAATTCCTCAGAAGGCTCTGTAAACCTGGAAGGGAATCTATACATTGGATGAAGCGGACAACGTTGCACCTGCATTCCAGACACAATAGCCATCCCCTCCACTTCATATGCAAACCGCATATGGTTATTCGCATAATGACCCACATATTTATGATTGCCAAATCCATCAATGACTTCATCCAGGCTATCTGTTGGGCTTACATATCTACTTGTAATCTGTATCTTCTGTACATCATTTGACGTCGGCACACAACGCAAAGCAAAGTAATGATCACATACAGGCTGATCGAATCTTAACTCCATCCTGTATGTGAACTGTAATGACTTCATGTTATCTCACCTCAATAATATTTCCCAGACAATCGAGAAGTTCCTGATCTCTTCCTGCCATTTTTTCTGGACAAGATAATTTATCATGAATCATACCTGCTATTTTTTCTAATGTTGACGCATCATAATACATCGGTGTTTTATGCAGACGATTCGTAAGTTTACTGAATTCTTTCTCGATATCTTTTGTGTGATACTCCAAACGAATATATAAATCTAACCTTTCTACATATTTTCCGCATTTCATAATATTGCGGCACTCTTCATCTTCCACATAATCGTCTACGCATCCCCAGAATGCCAGAAGATCATCAAGCACTGACTGTAATTCCAGAAGCGGCGCCATCTCACGCTGCTCTTTTTCAAATACGTCCAGTGCCATCTGCATATAACTGAGCACATTACTGCTCAGTTCATCCCGAAGAACAATTGCATTGTCAAAAGCCCTGTTCATATTCGAATACAAAGAATCCGGATTATCTTTTCCATAAAGATAAGATTCAGCAAACTGCTGATTTGATGTATAGATATCAGGAATATTCAATCTTTCACAGTAATATGTATAGCTTCCTTCCGGTGCCTCTATCATATCATCAAAAACCCGAAAAAATTTTCTCAGTGTCGTATATACACGTTCTGTGTACCTTCCTAACCAATACAAATGATCCAGTTTTTCTATTGAGATAATACCCATGTGTCTTTAAATCCTCCTCCCTGTGATGAATTTACTACGAACGAATCCGGATTCCTGGAAAATCTGGTTAGCCCACTCGGCCAAACTTGTGTTTTCTCGCCAGATAATACAAAAGCTCTTAGATCTGCTTTCCTTGGAACCCGTTCGTCTCCCTCTATAATGTGAAGATCCTGAAAATCAATCACTTCTTGTGCTATAAACCTTCGGGCTTCTTTCTGAACTAACGCTTTCATATCTTCCAGCTTTTCTTTTGTCAGTTCATTTCCAAAGATAACTCCGTAGCCTCCAGCTTCGGCTACATCTTTGATAACCAGCTTGTCCAGATTCTCCAGGACATATTTACGGTCCTCTTCATAAAACGGAAGATATGTCGGCGCATTCTTAAGAATCGGTTTTTGATCCAGATAATACCGGATCATCTTCGGTACAAAATAATAGATACCTTTATCATCCGCAATTCCATTACCAGGTGCATTTACAATCGCTACATTTCCCGAGCGATATACATCCATGATATTTGGAACACCAATCAATGATTCCGGATTGAACGTCATTGGATCAAGATATTCATCTGAAATCCGTCGATAAATGACGCCTACTTTCTGTTTTCCACCACGGAAATCCCTGTAATATAATTGATTTTTTTCTACGAACAAATCACTGCACATTGCCAGCACACTTCCTGTTCGTTCTGCAAGATAAGAATGTTCAAAATATGCGGCATTGTATCTTCCGGGTGTCATTATGACCCTGATGCCGCCTGTATTAACATATTCCATCGTATCCGTCAGCATCTTTGCATAATTACGATTGTCAATGATCGGATTCGTCCGGAAAGTCTCCGGTGCTACTCTTCGTTCCAATTCACGCGCAATCAGAGGATATGACGCACCTGAAGGTATTCTGAGATTATCTTCTAATATATACCAGCTTCCATCCTTTCCCTGTACCAGATCAATTCCTGAAATATGGCTGTATATATTCTTCGGAGGGCAGGCACCTTCACATTCCGGAAGGTATCCGGAAGATGAAAACACGAATTCTTCTGGAATCACTCCATCCTTAATTATCTTCTTTTCTCCATACACATCTTTCAAAAACAGATTCAGTGCATCTACTCTCTGAATAAGTCCTTTTTCCAACAATGCGAAATCATTTTTCGTAATAATTCTCGGTATCGCATCGAAAGGAAAAAGCTGTTCATGAAATGTCTGATTTTTGTAAATTCCAAACTTGACCCCATAACGTGCCAGTAATTTGTTAATTCCTTCGACATGATTCACTAGATATTCCATATTTCTCACCTTCCTAAATGAAAAAATGTTCTCCTTACAGAGGATTAACCGTAAGAAGAACATCCTTGTCCGTAATAATAACAAAAGGCACCTGATTTTTCAGGCACCTTTGCTTACTATTATATTACTCGTCCGTTTAAAATTTGTCAATTATTTTTCGCCATATGCACAGACAGCTTTGGATATGGTATCTCGATACCCTGAGCATCCATCGTCAACTTAATATTCTCTAGCACACGCCATCTGGTCTCCCAGTACACTTCACTCTTCACCCATGCTCTGGCACCGAGAACTACCGCACTTTCTGCCAATTCATCCACAAATACAAGTATTTCTTCATCCTTCTCGACACTTTCATCGTTTCGCAGAATTTCTTCAATCAATGATTTTGCCTGCTTCAGATCTGCTTCATAAGAAATGGATACTTTAAGATCAAGTCTTCTTTCGTCCTTTGCCGTTGCATTGGTAAGACTACTATTCGTCAACATACCATTTGGAATGACAATGGTTTTATTATCTATCGTACTAAGCTTTGTATAGAAGATCTGAATCTCTTTCACTGTTCCTTCATTTTTATTGGTGTCTTCAATAATATAATCACCAACTTGGAATGGTTTCAAAATCAGTATAAGAACACCGCCAGCAAAATTAGACAAACTGCCCTGCAATGCAAGACCAATTGCCACACCACCAGAAGCGACCACCGCTGCCACTGAAGTCGTATCAACTCCCAATTCCGATACCAGACTAAATATCAGCAAGAAATAAAGACCAAATTTTAAAACAGAATCTACAAACTGTTCGACACCTTTATCGGCATTGGATCTTTCCAAAGATCTGCGTACAATCTTTCGAATCCATTTGATAATCATTCTGCCAATGAAAAAAGCTACCAACGCCATCAAAACTCTGATTCCGAAGCCAATCATCGAAGGAACACTGTCCTGTATATACTGGACAAACTGATTCATCTCTTCTACCGTATCTTGTGTAACTTCTGCCACCTCATTCGTTGTCTCTGTTGCCATCTTTTCCTCCTGTTATGCTTTCAAAGCCAGCAGTGCACTTAAGTTTCCTCTTTTTTCCCCAGTTGTTCTATGAGAAAAAAAGATATCTGGATTACAATGTGTACAGACATTCGTCACTGCTATATGTTCTTTCTTAATTCCTGCCTCCATCAATACAACCTGGTTTGCTTTCCAAAGATTCAACTGGTATTTTCCATTTTCTTTTTGATAGAATAATTCTGAACACAAACTTTTCTCAAAATTATTCCGAAACTGCTCAATAACTTCTTCGCTCACTTCGTAACAATCCTGACAAATTGATGGACCAATTGCTGCAATTACATCTTCCGGCCTCGTTCCATAAGCATCTCTCATCGTCTCTACCGTAACTTTTCCCATCTTATGAACAGTACCTCTCCATCCGGAATGACTCAATCCAATCGCTTTCTTCACAGGATCCACAAAATACAATGGAACACAATCTGCGTAAAACGTTACCAGACAGATTCCCGGTACGTTCGTCACCAATCCGTCCGTTTCCAAAAAACGTCTGCCTCTGTCTTTTGGTTCCACTACTGCAACATTCGTCGTATGTGTCTGATTCGTATAAGTAAAACTATCTGCATCAACTCCAATTGCCGTTGCAAGTCTCCTCTTATTCTCTTCAATCGCCTTCGGATCATCACCTCTGGTTGTGCTGATATTCATCGTTGAGCAATATCCAGTACTGACACCTCCAAGCCTGGTTGAAAAACCATGCGTTACAACACCAGTATGCTCAAGCAGTGGATAAGTAAGGAATGGCACACCATTGACCTCTTTTTCATCAAAAATGTGTTCATGATTTTTATATTTTAATCCCAGACTCATTTCTTGATTCTCCTATTCTCCAATATAATCAAAAGCATTTTTATACAGTGTAATTACATTACCTTCAATGCTCACCACATCAAAGCGGCAGCTTATATCCTGCAGTCCATGCAGCATAATATAGTACAATGCACATTTAGAAATCACTCGTTGTTTTCTGTAGTCAACAGCTTCCGCCGGGTGCCCACTTCCAGAGTCTGAGCGATATTTCACCTCACAGAACACCAGATATTCTCCATCTCTGGCAATGATATCAATCTCTCCCATGCGGCAGCGATAATTATACTCCAGAACTTCATATCCCTGCCCTTCTAAATATGCTCCTGCTTTTTTCTCATATTCTGTACCGATTTCCCGTCTGTTCTTTTTCATATACCTCCGATTTATTATACGAAGTTCTTAATAAATGTTGTTCTATGAATTGGGGAAGGTCCCAACTCCTTCAGACCAGCAATATGCGCTTTTGTTCCATAACCTTTATTACTGGCAAAATCATACCCTGGTATCACTTTATCATATTCTACCATCATGCGATCTCTTGTTACTTTTGCGATAATACTGGCCGCAGCAATAGATATACTTTTTGCATCCCCTTTGATAATCGGAACTTGCAAAATATCTACCTCTGGTATCGTAACAGCATCATTCAGCAAAATATCCGGATGTACCTTCAGATTGGAAACAGCGATTCGCATAGCCTCATATGTCGCCTGAAGAATATTAATCTCATCAATTCGTGCCGGACTAACAATTCCAATTCCTGTTGCGACCGCTTTTTCCATAATCTCATCATACAAAGCTTCTCTCTTTTTCTCCGACAACTTTTTCGAATCGTTTAAATATAAAATAGTCTCATTTTTCGGCAAAATTACAGCTCCTGCCACAACCGGGCCTGCAAGAGGGCCTCTTCCTACCTCATCAATTCCGCAGATATACTGGCACTGACTATACTCTCTTTCGTATACACTCATACTCTCTATGCGCGCCAGTTCCTTCTCTAATTTTTCCTGCTGCTTGCGGAGTCTATCCTCTTCTCGTTTATTCATGCTTAATAACTCCCATTTCATCAAACGGATAGATCCGAACCCATGCTCTTCCTATCAGATTCTTACGTTTCAACACCCCAACGCTAGGATCTCTGCTGTCAGAGCTGTGATTACGGTTATCTCCCAATACAAAATACTCATCGTCTCCCAGTGTAATTGGTTCTGCTGCAATTCCGGGTGAATTCATCGCCTCTGCGCCATAGATATCACTGTCCAGAAGGTTTCCATCAATATAAACGTATCCATCAATTACCTGGACCGTCTCCCCTGGAAGCCCGATAATACGTTTGATATAATATGTATTTTCCTCATATTGGTATGGAAATACGATAATATCATAGCGTTTTGGTTCTCTAAAACGATACGTCAGTTTATCCACGATCAGATTATCACCGTCACTTAAGGTCGTCTCCATGGACGAGCCACTTACTCTGGTCCTCTGCCCCACAAACGTAATGATCACGTATGTAAGTCCAATAATAATCAATATGTACAGAAGCCATCCTAGCAATTCTCGGATAATGCCTCTTTCTTTCTCTTCATTTCTTTTATCCCTTGCCATATTATAATCCCCTTTCTGGTTCACTAGTAGATTCTATCACACTTCCTGCGGATATTCTAGTGTCAGTCTCCCCAGCCTCCCATTTCGGAAATCATCCAGCAGCAAAACTGCCGCCTTTTCAGTATCTAACTCATTTCCTCTTATCAGACAATGTCTGCTCTCTGCAATCTGTCCAAGCATAATATATACATCTGCAGCCGAATCGACATGATACTTTTCTTCCAGTATCCCCGGATAATATTCATTCAAGAATCCAATCAACTCTGCCGCCAGTTCCTCTGTATTCAAGATTTCATCCTTAATGGATCCGATAAATGCCAGTTTTAAACCAACACTTTGGTCTTCAAACTTTGGCCACAGAATTCCCGGTGTATCTAAAAGTTCTACCTGTTTATTCAGTCGTATCCACTGTTTCCCTTTTGTAACGCCTGGTTTATTTCCAGTCTTAGCACATGCTTTTCCTGCCAGAGAATTGATAAAGGTCGATTTCCCTACATTTGGAATTCCAACCACCATTGCACGAACAGGTCGGTTTAGAATCCCTCTCTTTCGATCTCTTTCAATCTTCTCCTTACACGCTTCCTGAATCACGCCATGGATAGACTTCATTCCACCGCCTTTTTTGGAGTTGACTTTCACTACAGAAAACCCCTTTTTTCGAAAATATTCTGCCCATGCATCATTCCATTTTTCTTCCGCAAGATCAGCTTTATTTAAAAGAATCAATCTCGCTTTATTCTTTCCCAGTTCATCAATATCTGGATTTCGACTACTGACTGGTAATCTCGCATCCACTAGTTCAATGACCAGATCAATTAATTTTATATTCTCCTGCATCATACGTTTTGCTTTCGTCATATGACCAGGATACCACTGAAAATGCATACTTTTTCTCCTCTATCTGATAAATCCAAAATCTTTCTTAGGTGACAGGACAAACCATGCCTTCCCGTATATATACTCCCGTTTTACATTACCGATATCTGCATTCCGGCTGTCTTCACTGCTCTTGCGATTATCTCCCAGCACAAAATACTCATCTCCGTCAAGCTGTATCTTCTCATTGACAATTCCTACATCATCAATATCGGTAGTTTCATAATCTTCTTCCAGTTTTTCACCATCAATATAAATATGGTTCTCCATGATTTCAACTGTTTCGCCCGGAAGACCAATAATTCTTTTAATATAGTAGTGGGCATTTTCATTTCCTTTTGGTTTAAATACAATGATATCTCCTCGTTTTGGAGTTGTAGCATTATATACTATCCGATTGACCAATACAACATCTCCATTACTCAACACTGGATTCATAGAATCTCCAACTGTACTTACCTGCTGTCCAAAATACCACACCGCTACAAAGGCCAGAAGACATACTACTGCAATTTTAAAAATCCATTTCCCAACAATAGACAACTGATGCAGATTCATACGGAACTTCTTTTTTCTTGATTTTCTGACCGGCTTTGTTCTCTTCCTTACCCGTCCAAATCCAAGTTTTTTTCGTCTACGCTTCATAGTTTCCCCTTATAACACAAAAAGGACAATATACAATATGTACTTGTCCTTTTCTCACTGTTTCTTATTTTACTAATTCTCTTACTTTTGCTTTCTTACCAACGCGATCTCTTAAGTAGTAAAGTTTAGCTCTTCTTACTTTACCTCTTCTTACTACTTCAACTTTTTCAACATTTGGTGAATGCAGTGGCCATGTCTTCTCAACACCGATTCCGTTAGAATTCTTTCTAACTGTGAATGTTGCTCTTGCTCCGCCACCCTGTTTCTTCAGGACAGTTCCTTCGAAAACCTGAATTCTTTCACGGTTTCCTTCTTTGATTTTTCCATATACTTTTACAGTATCTCCAACGTGGAATTCAGAAACAGAATCTTTTAACTGCTCTGCTTCAATGTTCTTAATAATATCGTTCATTATGTGTGACCTCCTTATTTACTTGGATGTTCTTAATACTTCATTGTACCAGAGGACCATCTTTTTTCTTCACAACACGCTATATAATATCATATTTATACCTATTTCGCAAGGGTTTTTTGCTTTTATTTACTCTAATCTGATTCTTTCCATTTCAATCATCAGAGAATCCGCCAATCTGCGTTCTGCTTCCGTCAATTCAGCTTTTTCCAACAGATCCGGTCTATTCTTCGCAGTTCGAATAACGGATTGCTCCCTTCTCCATTTTTCAATGTTCGCATGATGTCCGGACATCAAGACTTCCGGTACTCTTTTATCATGCCACACTTCTGGGCGGGAATATTGGGGATATTCTAACAGATTGTCCTGAAAACTTTCAAACTCTGCGGATACATCATTATGAAGCACTCCTGGCACAAGTCTGGAAATTGCATCTACCATGATCATAGCCGGAAGTTCTCCTCCTGTCAGCACATAATCACCAATGGACACGTAATCCGTCACAATTTCCTCTAACACACGCTCGTCGATTCCTTCATAATGTCCACAGAGAAAGACCAGCTCTTCTTCATTTGCAAATTCCTCTGCCATATTCTGGTTAAAGGTCTTCCCTTGTGGTGAGAGATAGATGACTCTTGGCTTTTTCCCAATCTTCTCTTCTACAGCCTGATAACACTGGTATACCGGCTCCGCCTGCATCAACATCCCGGCTCCACCACCATAAGGATAATCATCGACACTATTATGTTTATTGAAAGCATAATCTCGGATATTAACAGCTTCTATCGAAAGCAATCCTTTATTCATTGCCCGACCAATGATGCTGGTATCCAGTCCTTGCATTACCATTTCTGGAAATAATGTCATAATATAAAACTGCATCCATTTTCTCCTTCTAAATCAAACCATTCATCACATGAATCTTCATCTGTCTATTTTCTATGTCCACATCAAGAATGCACTCCTTGATTGCCGGGACCAGGACTTCTCCTTCTGAAGGATGTTCAATCACATACACATCATTAGCTCCTGTTTCCATAACATCCTTAAGGATTCCAAAATTCTCCCCTTCGTCGGTGATTACTTTCATGCCAATCATATCTGCAATAAAGTATTCACCTTCCTCAAGCGGAACAGCATTCTCACGCTCAATCAAAAGCGGACATCTTTTATATCTTTCAATATCATTTATATTATCAAAGCCTTTAAATTTTAAGATCACAAATTGTTTAAAAAACTTTACACTCTCAATTTCCAAAGGCAGTGTTTCTTTCCCTGTATCTAACATCACATGCTTCAGCTTTTTAAACCGTGCAGCATCATCCGTTGTCGGAAATACTTTAACCTCTCCACGGACTCCATGTGTCTGAGTAATTACCCCTACCTGTAATAATTGTTCCATATAATTCTCCTTAAGATATAAACAGGGACAGACAACAATCTCTCGCGCCTGTCCCCGAATGAAAGGGGCTCTCCCCATTCATATTAATCCATAATATCAACGATGACCTTCTTGTCTTCTTTGGCTGCCGCTGCTTTTACGACAGAACGGATTGCTTTGGCAATACGTCCCTGTTTTCCAATGACCTTTCCCATATCAGAATCTGCCACATGTACTTCCAGGATCGTTGTCTTTTTTTCTTCTCTCTCGTTCACAACAACACTGTCTGGATCGTCAACTAATGCTTTCGCAATTACTTCCACTAATTCTTTCATAACGCGCACCTCCAAGGCAAGAATTATTTTTCAATGCCTGCTGCTTTAAAAATCTTGCTTACAGCTTCTGTAGGCTGTGCACCGTTACTTAACCATTTCTTAGCTGCTTCCTCATCAACTGTAATTGCACTTGGATCACAATTTGGATCATAAGTACCAATCTCATCAATGAATCTTCCGTCTCTTGGAGACTTAGAATCAGCTACGATGATTCTATAGAAAGGAGCCTTTTTCTGTCCCATTCTTCTTAATCTGATTTTTACTGCCATTGTATTTCACCTCCACAATTTTTTCATTATTTAATATCTATATAACGCGATATACGCGATATATCATATTTAGAACGGCATACGGAATTTGCCTTTTCTGCCGCCTTTTCCCATCATCTTCATCATCTTTTTCATCTCGCCAAACTGTTTAACCATACGATTAACTTCACTGATGTCAACACCTGCACCTTTGGCAATCCGATGCTTTCTGGATGGGTTCAGAATGTCTGGATTTCTTCTCTCTTCCGGTGTCATAGAATAGATGATTGCTTCCATCCTTGCCATATTTTTTTCTGCCTGTGCTGTCTGCTCATCATCAAGGCCTTTCATCTTGCCAGCCTTTCCTCCAAGAGCGCCAAGTCCAGGCATCATACTCATGACGCTTCCAAGACCTCCCATGCTTTTCATCTGCTTAATACTTTCCAGATAATCTTCAAAATCAAATTGATTTTTCTTCAGCTTCTGGGTCATCTGCTTTGCTTTTTCTTCATCGATCTCTGCTTCCGCTTTCTCGATCAGAGTAAGCACATCTCCCATTCCCAGAATACGTGAAGCCATTCTGTCCGGATAGAACTGTTCCAGATCTGACAGTTTTTCTCCCATACCAACATATAGAATTGGCTTTCCGGTGACTGCTTTTACTGACAACGCTGCACCGCCTCGTGTATCACCATCCAGCTTTGTAACAATCACACCGTCTACACCAATCTTCTCATTGAAGTCTTTCGCCACATTAACTGCATCTTGACCAGTCATGGCATCAATAACCAAAATTGTCTGATGAACGGTAACTGTCTCTTTAATTTCTTGTAATTCAGCCATCATATCTTCATCTATATGAAGTCGTCCGGCCGTATCCAGAATCACGATATTATTCCCGTTTTTCTGAGCATGTTCTATGGCAGCTTTGGCGATATTAGATGGTTTATGATTCTCTCCCATGGCGAATACTTCTACACCTTGCTTTTCACCATTCACCTGTAACTGCTTGATTGCTGCCGGCCTGTAGACATCACAGGCTACAAGCAGTGGCTTTTTGCCTTTTAATTTATATTTTCCTGCCAGTTTTGCAGTAGTCGTGGTCTTACCTGCTCCCTGAAGACCAGCCATCATAATGACGGTAATTGCACTTCCCGGCTGCAGCTGGATCTCAGTAGTCTCTGAACCCATCAGCTTGACCAGTTCTTCATTAACGATCTTGATTACCATCTGCCCAGGATTCAGACCATTCATAACATCCTGGCCAATTGCTCTTTCCTGAACACTTTTAATAAAATCTTTAACTACTTTGAAGTTTACATCTGCTGCAAGCAAAGCACGCTTGATCTCCTTTAAAGCTTCTTTTACATCATCTTCGGTGAGACGTCCCTTACTTCTCAGATTTTTAAAAACGTTTTGAAGTTTTTCTGTCAAACTGTCAAATGCCATACTATAACTCCTCTATAATCTCATCGGATATCCTGCGGATGCTGACAATCAGTTCTTCTGCATTCTCTTCATGATAATCATCCAGCAAATTGTCTATCTTTTTTACCTTTTCTTTGATAGCCAGAAATTTTTCAATCAGATGAAGCTTATCTTCATATCCCTTCAAAGTCTGATTACAACGTCTGATCAGATCATGAACTCCTTGACGGCTGATACCAGCTTCTCTGGCGATCTCTCCAAGTGACAGATCTTCCAGCACGAATTGCTCATAGATTTCTTTCTGATGATCCGTCAGCAATTCTCCATAAAAATCAAATAATAAGGCTTGTTCCAGAATCTCATTCACATTTATCACCTGTGATATCATACACCAAAGCACAATAGGTGTCAAGTGTTTTTTCTTGACACCTTTGTTTTTATCACTTTTTTCTAATTTCCCCCGAGAATCTGGTCAATTCGTATGCATCCCCATCCTTGTACTATGCCATTTGGCTGTCGTTCACAAGTATCATGTAGCTTTAATTTCAATTCTACATTTCCTGCTTCAGGATATTTAGAAAAGTATAATGCCGCAGCTCCAGCTACTACCGGAGTCGCCATTGATGTTCCACTTTTTCTTGTATATGCATTTTTTCTTTTCGGGTATGCATAATTACAAGATACTATTTGATATCCCGGCGCCACAAGATCCGGTTTCACTACACACTGCCTGGTTGGACCGATTCCCGAACAATTTCGTTTCATAAATGGTTCGCTCATCACACCGACTGTAATGACTTTTCTGCTATTTCCCGGAATTGCAATTGTTCCTTCTCCAGGACCATGATTACCTGCTGATACGACCACAGCAATCCCTATATCCCACAATCGTTCCACCGCCCCCATTAATTCCTTTGCTTTTGTCTCGTCAAGATCTATTTTTGCACCGACTGAAAGATTGACAACCTTGATCTGATATCGCTCTTTGTTCTTCCTGATCCATTGTAGCCCTTCTAAAATCTGGATGATACTTCCTTCTCCCTTTTCATCTAATACTTTTACAATTATGAGCTCTGCCTCTGGCGCTATCCCGCTATAATATCCTTTTGACATTCTCCCATCACCAGCAAGAATTCCTGCCACATGCGTTCCATGACCACTGTCATCATAGATCTCTAATCTATGATTCACACAATCTTCAAATGCCAGAACTCTTCCTTTAAAATCAGGATGAATAGCCATTCCTGTATCTAATACAGCCACTCTTACCCCCTGGCCAGCAACATGTTCTTTTATTATCTCAGGACACCAATAATGAATCCGTTGTTTTACTTTATACATATATAAATATCCTTTTTTATCAGAATATTCATTATATTCTCAATCCGATACTTTCTCATGGCCTGCCAGACTTTTTCAATATTCAAATTGATTTCTCTCATAATTTGTCGTAAGATAAATATATTCTATATTCACGTATATGATTAGGGGATTTTAAGGGGAGAATATAATGAACGACAAGAACTATTATGATATATTGGGAGTTTCTATGAAAGCTTCCTTAGATGAGATTACTGCCGCCAAGACTGCTCTGGCTAAGCAATATCATCCAGATGTAAATATAAAAAAAGGGATTGACACCACAGAACAGATGCAAGAGATCTTAGAAGCATATCATGTTCTGTCCAATCCCGAAAAACGTGCAGAATATGACCGAGAAATTTCCGGCAGCAAAAAAGTTATGCAAACTTTTGATCTACACAATATGGAAGAGACAGACGAGGAATCTTCTCCAACTTTTGTCACTTATTGGAAAGCTGCCAATTCTCTGTATGACATTGTTGTAGAAAGTGACGCACTTTTCAAATCAAAGGACAACTCCAGCCGACTGGCTCAATTGTCCATGCAGGCACTAAAATATATTGTTCTGCTTCGCAATGCTTCTATTCCGGAAAGATATTGGCATCCTGATATCATGAACTGGCTGCTTTTTCGCTGGTTCCAAAACCGCAATTATACCATTGCTTATCTATTAACACTATATGACGATTATGCCAAAGAAAGTATCTCTGCAATCGACAAATTAAAATTACAAAAGAAAAATTATCAGTTTCAGCATTCTGTAAAACGCTTGGTAAAATATTGATTTTACATTTTCACACATTGGAATCTACCGCATATTATGTACTGTAAACATCATAAATGGAGGATTCAATATGAGTGATTTAAGTGCTACAAATTGTGGATGTGGCTGCGATTCAGGTTCTGGAAGAAACAGAGGAGACTGCGGATGTGGATTTGGCTTTGGCAACAATAGCTGTATCTGGATTATTATTCTTCTTGTATGCTGTGGCGGCTTTGGCAATGGACGCAGTGGATGCGGATGTGGCTGTAACGACAGCTGTATCTGGATTATCCTGCTTCTGATCTTCTGTGGCGGCTTTGGATGCGGATGCAACGACGATTTTGACTGTGGATGCTAATCTTCTTAGATCAGCTGAGGGCGGAGATTACTCCGTCCTCTTTCTTTTTTTCTCACATTCTTTCATTTTACGATTCTCTTTTTTGATTTCATCCTCCGGAATATCCAGACGCTTTTTCAACATACATTTTTCATCAATCTCATAAACAGCATTCCCATCAATAATCAATTTTCTACTCATTGTTTTCCCTTCTATATCAGATATATGTCTTCAATATAATATATGAATCTTTTCATATTTAGTTTTCTCACATTTCATAAATTCCATTCTCTGAACATATATATTTACAACGTTATTTCCAGGAGAGGAATGTATGGAACGCAAGCCCCCAAAACTCATGACACCCTTTGACAGTCTGATTACACCACCTTATTTATACACATTAAAACTAATAATTCCATACACGCCACCTTCCACCCAAAGGTTTCTTGCATGCTACATCAAATTCCTGGAATTACGTTATACATTGGAACATTTTCATGGTTTTCCTTCTCGCTCCTCTTTGAAAATACTGGAAGAGCTCAAAGATTATATGAGTCCCAGTGAAAAAGAGATGATGGAACAGATGGAAAGCATGATGAATATGCTGGAAATGATACAAAGTATACAGACAATGGGCGATTCAGCCTCTGGATCTGAAGAATTCAATCCTATGGAAATGATGAAAGGAATCCTGACCCCAGAACAACAACAAATGTTCCAAATGTACAATACAATGTTTGAAAACGAAACAGAATCACCTGATTCAGGCAATCAGAAAGGAGAAACGAACTATGAATGAATGGATAAACAATCCAGCAATGAACACAATTGATCCAATTAAATTAGAGCTTATTAAAACGGCAGCACGACAAACACAAGGAAAAAGCGGAAAAGCTCTGGCTCCAGTTATGCTGGCCCTCATTACAAATGCAAACAAAAAAGGAATTCATTTTACCGCCGATGAAGTCTCACTAATCATATCCGTTCTAAAAGAAGGAAAGCCAAAAGAAGAACAAGAACAAATTGAAAATATGCTAAAAATGGTGACTTCTTATATGAAAAAAGGGATCTAGGTAATTGGTTAAAACCAATTACCTAAAATCCCTCTTCCTTTCTCATCAATCTTATCTCTCGCCGTTTTTTAGCTTTTTCCCAATCCTCGCGATCAGCTTCCGTCTCTAATTCCAATTTCGGAACCGGTGCCGGTCTATCATTCTCATCCAGTGCAACCATAGTAAAAAATGCATGATTAATCGGAGTTCTCCCACCATCAATATCTTCCACATAAGTATCTACCTTCACTTCCATGGAAGTATTTCCTACATAAGTTACTTTCCCTTTGATTACAATGACATCTTTCTGGTAAGCACCTTTTAAAAACCTCAGATTATCCACGGATGCAGTAATCACATTCATGTGTGCATGACGCTTTGCCACCAATCCCGCAATCTCATCAATCCACTGCATTAATATTCCTCCAAAAAGGCGGCCTGCTGCATTTAAATGATTCGGTCTAACCATATGGACTGTCTGAACCATGGATTCAGATACCTTTCGACTCTCTATACTCATACGCAATTCTCCCTTTACATTTTCTGCCATCTTTCACTTCTTTTCTTGACAAGCTCTTTTATTATAGCATAAGATTTGATATACTAAAAATAGTTTATGACAATTTAAGGGAGAATAACAATATGAGGAATATAAAATTAACGATAGAATACGACGGAAGCCGTTATCAGGGATGGACACGCCTCGGAAAAGATGAATCCAACAATACTATTTCTAATAAAATTATAGAAGTTTTAAAACGAATGACAGATGAATATACTATTGAATTAAACTGCGGTTGCCGTACAGAAGTCGGAGTACACGCCTATGCCCAGATTGCGAACTTCAAAATAGATTCCGAAATGGATGTTCAGGATATCAAACATTATCTGAACCGTTACCTTCCAATGGATATTGCCATCATCGATGTTGAGGAAATGCCCGAGCGATTCCATGCACAACTTAATGCTACTTCCAAAACTTATGTATATCGTATGACTATTGATGATGTTCCAAGCGTGTTCGATCGCAAATATATCTATCACTGTTATAAGATTCCAGACAAAAAATTGATGCAGCAGGCAGCAATGCTTTTAATCGGTAAACATGATTTCAAAAATTTCTCTTCCGCAAAAAAATCAAAATCCACAGTGCGAGAGATCTACGAAATCGAAGTTTATGGAGACACCGAAGAGATGCAGATCCTGATTCATGCAGACGATTTCCTCCATAATATGGCACGTCTGCTTATCGGGACATTGCTGGATATCGGCCTTGGCAATCGTATAAAAGAAGACATAGAAGATATCTTTGCTGGAATCCAGAATCCAAGTGCACCTTGCGATCCAAAAGGTCTGTATCTTCAGGAAATTACCTATTAAATTGATAAAGGAGAGGATACTTTTGAGTATCTTCTCCTTCATTAATTATATTCATTCCACTTCAACAATAATTGCTCCCAAATCATCCAGCCTTTTTCTTTCTCTTAAGTCAAACTTTTTATCCGTAACAACTCCCGTATAATCCCCTAAATCATTAATCTTTGCCATCGCCTGACGGTCAAATTTTGACTGATCTACCACGAGATAGGATTTTTCACATTGTTTTGGAGTTTCCCTCTTCAACCACATTTTCTCCATTGTAGGGGTTGTTACTTCAAATGATGCATTGATAGACGCCGCTCCAAAGAATCCGACATCAAATTTAAAATCTGCCAACATATCCGTAGCATATCTGCCAAACATACTGCCTGTTGACTTCTGAATATTTCCACCACAAATAAATAGTTCTGCATCGCTACTTTTTAACAATTGCGCAATCTCCAAATCATTGGTAACGATCATAATTCCCGGGATATCCTTAATTAACCTAGCAATTTCATAAGTAGTCGTGCCCGCATCCAGAAACACCGTATCACCTTCTTTCACAAATGAAAGGCAGGTTCTTGCAATCTTCTTTTTCTCTTCTTTGTGGCTGGTCTGTTTATCTGCATAAGTCACTTCCTGTTTTGCAACTGCTCCGCCGTGACACCTTTCCACCTTATTATCTTCCTGAAGCTTCATAAGATCCCGTCGAATCGTCATAGGACTCACGTTTAACTGCAGTGCCAGTTCTTCCACCTGGACACTTCCATTCTCATGTATAAGTTCTACAATTATGGATTGTCTCTCTGCTGCCAGCATCTGACTTCTCCTCCCTGACTTTTATGTTAATATAGACTAAAAATGCAGTGGAAACATTCGTCCCACTGCATTTATTTTAGCTCATTACATAAAAATACTCAATACCAATACTTCCACAACACCGACTGCCCATGCAACCGTAGATGTTACAGACCAAATCGTCAACTGGTCTTTCGCTTCACTTACTCCAAGAGTTCTGTTAACAACCCAGAAATAACTATCATTAAAGTATCCAAAGAACAGTGAACCTACACAACATGCAACTGCTCCGAGTATAGGATTTACACCAGATGCAATGATAATTGGTGCGGAGATACTTGCTGCCGTTGTCATAGCAACTGTACCGGATCCCTGGATGAATCTCATCGCTGTAGAAATCAATAATGGAAGAATAATAATTGGAATTGCTGTCTGAGCAAGTCCTTCTGCCATAAAGTTACCAAGACCAGAATCCTTGATAATCTGTCCCAGTGCACCGCCACCGCCAGTTACCAACATAATAATACCAGCGGACATCATACCTTTTTCCATCTCTGAAACACATGTATGTCTGTCTAATTTTCTTCCCAATGTAAAGATTGCAAGTAACAGACCGATTCCAACCGCCACGATAGGCTGTCCTAAGAAAATCAGGATTTCCATAATACCAGTAGTCTTACCTAATGCAGATGCCACTGTATTGATAAGAATTAAGATAATTGGTGCAATCAAAGGAAGGAAGGATTCAAATGTTCCAGGAACACCAGACATATCCATTGCAAATGCAGCTTCATAATCAGGTTCACGATATTCTGCTTCAACGATCTCACCTTCATCATTGACAACGCGATAATATTTCTTAGACAAGAATAATCTTGCATAAGCTATACATGCAATTGCCATTGGCAAAGCAAGAACAATCGTCAGCAGAATGAATTTTCCAACATCTACGCCAAAGATACCGCAGACTCCAAGTGGACCTGGTGTAGGCGGAACTAAAGAGTGTGTAATAACCAGACCTGCTGCAAGTGCAACACCAAGGCCGATTACAGACTTCTTTGTTGCTTTTGAAATAGCTTTTGCGATAGGTGCAAGTACTACGAAACCAGAATCACAGAAAATCGGAATAGATACAAGGAAACCTGTTAAAGCCAGCGCCTCTTCTTCTCTCTTCTTACCAAACAACTTTAAGAATGTATGCGCCATTCTCTTTGCTGCTCCTGTCACTTCAAAAATCTGCCCCATCATAACACCGAAACCGATGATGATACCAATACTTCCAAGTGTTCCTCCAAAACCAGATGTAATTGAGTTGATGATGCCGAATGTCTTCTGGACACCATCTACCTCAATCGTTGTGTTTGCAAGTGGCATGCCACCTACTACACCAACAATAATCGTACAGATGATCAATGCAAGAAATGCCTGTACTTTTGTCTTCAATACCAAGAATATCAGGACAGCAATACCAATTGCCAGACCAATTAACATTCTTTCCCCACTAAGTCCGTTTACCATAATAGAACTCCTCTTCCTTTCTCAATATTATTTTGTAAAGTTAGGTGCGTATTTTGCTGCCAACAAAATAGCTTCGATCATGCTGACGGCGCTTACGATTCCTTTTCCTGCAATATCAAATGCAGTGCCGTGATCAACAGATGTACGAAGAATAGGCATTCCATTGGTAATTGCAATCGTCTTTTCGAAATCAAGTGTCTTTGTTGCAATATGTCCCTGATCATGATACAGAGATAATACACTGTTGTAACGTCCCTGAGCAGCCTGATGGAATACAGAATCTGCTCCAATCGGGCCCACCACGTTATATCCTTCTGCCTGTAACTCCTCGATCGCCGGTGTAATCTCATTCACCTCTTCCCGGCCAAACAACCCGTGCTCTCCACTGTGCGGATTCAGCCCGGCAATCGCCATCGTTCCATCTGTTACACCGAGCTTCTTCAGAGCTTCCATACATCGTTTCACATAATCCTTAATTCGGTCTTTGGTGATCATATCCAACATCTCTCTTAAGGATACATGTCTTGTCAGGAAGAACACTCTCATTCCATTCGTCTCGAACATTGTCAGAGGATCTTCTGTATTGGTAAGGGCACCAAAAATCTCTGTATGTCCAATATAATTGATTCCTCCTGCACGTAAAGACTCTTTATTGATCGGTGTCGTCGCAACAGCATCAACCTTGCCATTATTCGCAAGCTCAATACTTTTTGCAATATATTCATATGCAGCTTTACCGCACATTCCATTGACCTTGCCAAACTCAAATTTGGCCATGTCAACATTGCCTAGGTTAATCAGATTCAAGATTCCTTCACGAAAATCCCCTTCTTCCGGCTCATTGATCTCATGAATTGTAAGATCAGCTCCAACAATTTGAATGGCATTTTCCATGATTGTCTTATCTCCGACAATGATACAATTTGCTGCGTCAAATACCTCTTTAGAAGCAATAGACTTTGCAACAATCTCCGGTCCAACTCCAGCCGGATCTCCAATTGGTACTGCGATTAGTGATTTTCCCATAATTTCTCATCCTTTCATTGATAAATTTTAGATTTTAAATATATAGTTTTTCTTTCAGATATGTAATACACTGATTAATTGCATTCCGCCCACCCTGACTTCCACCTTTGGTGATAATGTGGACACCTTCAAACTCGCCTTTCAAAAACTGTCCGTAAGCAGCAAGCGGCAGGACTTCGTCTAACAGGCACAGCCCGGCAGTCTTAAATCTCTGGCATACAGCGACTGTCACATCTCCTCCACTGGTATATAGACCTTTAAATGTAGGTTCTTCCTTAAAAATACGATATGTGATTTCTGCAAATGCATGATTGATCATTCCCGTCACTGTATCCAGAGAACATTGATACAGTTCCATATATAGTTTAAAATCAATTCGATTTTCCGGATATATCCCATCACCAGTTACTGTACAGACCACATTGCGCTCACATGCCTCCAGAATCTCTTTTACTACACGTGAGATCTCTTCTTCCTTCTGCGTCTCCGTACCAATCAGTGCTTTTGTATTCACAAAGACATTATATGTTCTCTGTGACAGCCACAATTCTTCCATCTGTGCTGTCGTATTCGGATTCACACTTCCTACCACAGCCAGAATCTTATTCTTCTCTTTCTTCTCTGTCGGTACGATCAACTTCCTGGAAAGTGTAGCTGTAAATACTCCTGGATCCACTGCCACAACTTTTAATTTACTAGTAATAACTGCGTCCGCGATCAGATCCAGATCTTCCTGCGTCACACAATCCAATACCAAAATCCGGCTTCCATCAGCAACATACTGATTCATCAGATCTGCCAGATAATGCTTACCATGCATCAGATCTTTTAACAGGATAGAAGAAACCTTATACTTACTCTGCTGCTCAAAAAGAACCGCCGCTTCCGATATCTTTACCGGAGTTTTCGGATCAATGGCAATGTCCGTCTTATGCAGTGGCAAGCCATTCACCAGCATATATCCTCCAATTACGATTCTGCCTGAAGACGGAAAACAAGGAGCAACAATTGCAACATAATCATCTCCAAGACAATCCAGCATAGCATCCGTCTCACTTCCGAGATTTCCTCTTAATGTACTGTCAATCCTCTTCGAATACACCTTCACATCATCATCTTTTAACAAATCACACACATTATGTACCCTGTTGTATGCAATCTGTGCATCTACGCCCCTGCTGTCTGTCGGATATAACACACAATCACAATCTGATAAAGTTGACAACTCAATGCGTTCAGTATTCATGACTGTATACGCTTTATAATTCATCTTTTTCAGAAGTACACCGGTGGCATTGGCTCCTGTAAGATCATCTGCTATTACAACACACTGCGGCATAATCAGCCTCCTTTCCAAAAGCACACCACTTTTGTTCATTTATGTTCTAATTGTACTTCAAATGTTCATTTATGTCAATTTAATCTATTATTTATCAATACACTTTGTCTAATCGCACAAATTATTTGTTCATTTTTGTTAGTTTTCAACAACTACTTATCCATTAAGACTTCAACCGCTTCTTTTAAGGTTGAAATCTCCCCAACATTCCCTGGAAAGATCACATATGGTGTCAATGGGAATTTACTTTCTTCCCCTGTCTGCCATACTGGAATTCCAGGTTTAATCTGTCCCAGAACACTGGCTTTCTTAACAGCAAGTGCTTTTGTTCCTACATCGCTGGATGTGATTCCACCTTTTGCGATTACGAAACTTGGCGTAATACTCAAACGGCCCACCAATGACTGCACTGCATCAGAGATTTTTACAGAAAGTCTTAATTCATCTTCTTTATCTCCTGTATCTGCGGTAATCAACGCACGTGTCGTATAACAACATACAGTCTTTCCCGCTTTCATGCATTCTTCTTCTTTATCCAGACATCTCTGTACTTCAGCTTCAAATGCAGCATCGTCTTTCACCAGTGTCGCATCTAATTCAATAAATTCAATATCGGATAATTCTTTCAACGCCTCTACCTGCTTCGTTGTTTTATCCGTATGGGAACCAACCACAACGATTCCACCATTAGTCGTTTCTTTTACTACCATCTGCTCTCTGGTAAGAAGTGGCTGATCTGTAACAGCACCCATAACTTTTACGATTGCCGCTGCTGTACGGAACATAAACACTTTTCCTCTTGCCATTGCTCGATATAATGCTACGCAGAAGACCTTCACATCCACATAATCAACCGCATTTACGATGATTTTATTAAAACCTTTAACTTCCATTAACTGTGACTCAATTTTGTCGATATTCATATCGTGAATATCTTCCAGAGAAATACAAGTTACATCAGAAGCTTTATATGCTCCTTTTGTCTTTTCTTCAACATACTCCGGCATAGTTGCAGCTGAATATCCGAATGTCTTATCCTTCGCAAATTCTGTCTCATTCGCCGGGACAAGCTCCACGCCATATTTTACATAATGAACATTCTCAATCGTAAATCTTCCGCCTTCTTTAAAAAACGGACAAAGGATCTCACCATCAATCGTCTTTCCTGTATTTTTCTCATAATTACTTTTCAGAAGCTCTGTCTCTAATGGGTAGTGTCCTCGTAAAGTACTATCACTTCGACTGATGAAGATATATTCTTTTCCAGTTTCTTTTGCCACTTCGTCTACAACAGCAGCAATCTCATTGTGAGCTTTTGTTGTCTGCTCTACTGTAAATCCTCTGGAATTGGTCAGAACATAGAACAGATTGTTCTCTTCTTCAAAGCCCTGACGAATACTATCCTTATCCCAGTTTGTATATACAGAGATATCATGTACCGTCTGAACACCTGTCGGATCATCATCCAAAACTACGATTTTTTTATTGTTTTCGTCAATTTCTTTTTTCAATAATCCGTCGATATATGTTTCATCAATTTTTTTGTAAGAAGTTAAGACCTCTGTACTGATAGACATGTTTATACACCTCCTTAATCAACTTTTTTCACTTCAACACCAGCAAGTTTCTCAAAATACTGTACAATTCCGCCGTGATCATCATTCATATGTCCGTGAATCTTCAGTGTCTGAAGGATTTCATATAACTGTGCTGTATATGGAATAGGCACATCTATAGAATGTGCTGTATTCACAACATTTTTGATGTCTTTATGATTGATACGGATTGGTCCGCCTGGTTTAAAATTACGTTCAATGATCATAGGAATCTTTGCATCCAGAACTGCACTTCCTGCAAGACCTCCGCGAATTGCTTCATATACTTTCTGAGGGTCTGCGCCAGCCTTCGTTGCAAGAACAAATGCTTCTGATACAACTGCAATCGTATTGTTTACAATAACCTGATTTGCAAGCTTTGTAACACTGCCGCTTCCTGATTCTCCGATTAATAATGCAGAGGAACCCAAGATATCAAAATATTCTTTAAATGCATCAAAATCTTTCTGATCTCCGCCAGCCATAATTGCTAAAGTTCCAGCAACTGCTCCAGGTTCTCCTCCAGACACAGGCGCATCCACAAAGCCAACTCCTTTTTCCTTTAATCCTTCATAACATTCTTTAGATTCCACCGGTGTAACAGAACTCATATCACACACTACACTGCCAGCTTTGATTGTAGATGCAACTCCACCTTCACCAAATAAAATCGATTTTGAAATAGCTCCGCTTGGAACCATAATGATGATTCTCTCACACTGTTCACCTATCTCAGCATAGTCAGCCTCAACAGCTCCTGCTGCTACGACATCTGCAACAGCCTCTTTGTTCAGATCAGAAACCATCAATTCAACACCTGCTTTTAACAAGTTTTTTGCCATTGGTCTTCCCATAATACCAAGTCCGATAAATCCTACTTTCATTGTCTTTCTTCCTTTCTCTTTCATTGTTAATTTGTGTTTGATTTTGAAATAATCCGTTCATTATTTCTGTTTCTATCTTCACTCTACTACATACCGGTATACCGGTCAAGATGTTATTTCCTTTTCTCCTTTTTTGCCAGTTTAAGCTAATCAATTTTGTGCATTTTGCTCATTTTGTTAATATTTTGTCGTTATCTATTTAACACTTTTATACAATAATATTTTTCCCTATTTTCCCACTACTATTGACCACTTTTTTTGATTATTGTATGATATTTACATAGTTTTAGACGATTACATTCGCTATTTTTGTTAAAAAAATATTTATCAATAAATAAAGGAGTTACTATGATCCCATTAAATGAACAAGCATACCAGCATTTACGTAATATGATTACAACCAATCAGCTTTCCTACCAGGAAATCTATTCTGAAACAAAACTTTCGAAGGAATTAGGTATATCACGCACTCCATTTCGAGATGCAATTCATCGCCTTGCTCAGGAAGGATACATTGATATCATTCCAAGTAAAGGATTTACACTTCATCAGTTAAGCCGCAAGGATGTATATGAAACTTTCCAGGTTCGCTCTGCATTGGAATGTTACTGCACTTTTCAGATTGCCCGGGATGCAGATAATAAAAAGGCAAAAAAATTATTCAAAGAATTACATTTTATTATGGAAAATATGAAAGAAATTTTAGATACGACACAGTCGATTGAAGATTTTTCTGAATATGATTTCCAATTCCATACGAAAATCATATCCTATGTTGAAAATGAACAGTTTTCTTCTATTTTTGATACTTTTATGTACCGTATGCAAAAACTTGCAGCCCTTTCTCTTGCTCACAAAGGGCGTATGAAAACTACCTATGATGAACATCTTGCCATCTTACGCACGATGGAAGACGGAGACGAAAAACACATTTACGAAGTGACATTACAGCACATGGAGACACCACGCGAGATCAATCTGGAGGATCTATAGAGAAGGACTAGCGCTCCTTCTCCATAACCTGATCCTGTCCGAATCCTTTTATCATAAACCCATACCGGGTATAGAATTCCTGTGCATCTTCTGTATGCAAGATTCCCCACAGATCTCCTACATCTGCCATAATTGCATCCATAAGTATGGTCCCTAACCCCTGATGCCTGTACTTTTCATCTATAATAACATCCATCAGATAAAATGTAGTGACATGATCCGTGATGATTCTGGCATATCCTACCATAAAATCATACTTATCAAAAACCCCATAAGATACAGAATTCTCCATTGCTTTAAATATCATAGACTCAGGACGTTCTTTTGCCCATTCTGATTGATGGAGCAATTCGACCACTCTTTGTTTATCTATTTTCTCAGGATCTTTAGTGATATAAAATCCATCAGAATTTCTGCTTTCTATTTGCTTTGTATTTTTTTCTGCCTTAGATATCTTATCGACAGAATCCTGTTCTATCATTTTTCTTAAAGCCTGAAGATAAGGGGAAAACTTTACCTGATACTGACCATATGTCATCTGAAGATCATACTCCAGCAAAAGCCAAGTATCTATAGAAGCTTCATTATGCTGAATCAAAGTCTCCATCTTATCCAGCGCATGAACAATCTTAGCCTCTTGCGTGTTGTTATCCTCTAATTCAGAGAATAATTCTTTCAATTCTTCTCGTTCTTTTTTCGGAAGTATTGACGCAATCTGCTCAATAGCATCTGCTTCTTTTTCATTGTCCTGTGCATTTTTCAAAAAACAAGGCACATCTCCATGCACCGCTTCACCAAGATCATGGAACAGGCACATCTCCATTACTCTATCCATATCACATTCTGGGAATTCTCTTCTTATAAGCCATGCAAATACACACAGACGATAGGTATGCTCTGCCACACTTTCTCTTCTTCCCGTAGAAGTCCAGGAATGTCTGACCTGACACTTTAATTTTTCAGCGACAGCCATAAACTCCAGTAAGGTTCTGTTATCCATGACTCTATCCCTCTATGATCTTTACATAAAATCTACGATTACGAGGGCCATCAAATTCACAAAAATAAACATCCTGCCATATCCCCAAAATCAGCTCACCTTGATTCAAAATCAATGTCTGAGAAGGACCGACACACGTAGTTTTAATATGCGCATGGGAATTTCCCTCCATATGTTGATAATATCCTGTCTTTGTCGGAAATGCTTCCTCAAATCCACACAACATATCATGCACTACATCCGGATCTGCATTCTCATTGATGGTAAATCCAGCTGTAGTGTGAGGTGAATAGACAACTACGATTCCATCGGAAACACCACTTTTTTCAATATCTTCCCGAATCATATTTGTTATCTTTGACATTTGCTGCGCTTTTTTCGTTGAAATGTGATGTTCGTATAAATGCATATTTTATCCTCCTTTTACCCTTCCAAATATTCTTTTAACGCCTGAAATTCCTTCTTCATTAAACGATATCCATGCTCATAGAAATGCATCAAAGTATCATAATCTTTTTCTAATCTTGATACCGTCGGAATCAGAGGTCTCAGCACAAATATCTTTCCTTCTCTCTCCAGCTGTTCTACCAGCTTCATCTGCTTATTGTATTCACTATTACGCCGGATCGTTGTCCGTACAAGATTTGGATAAGATTTGTAAGCTCTCCGATAAAGATCAGCCATACCTTTTGAGACAGGTTTCTTCCGATATCCAGGATTCCTGGTCAGAATCAGAATGATTTTTTCATTTTTCAGTTCCATTGCTCTTTTTACCGGGACAGAATCTGCCAGCCCACCATCCAGATAAGGGCTTCCATCCACATTCACAATTGGAGAAACCAGTGGCATACTGCTGGATGCCCGGCAGATCTTCATCAGACGATCGCCGTCTTTTTCTTCTGTCATATATTCCGCCTGCCCAGTATCACAGTTCGTCGTCACAATTTCACATCTTATATCTGAAGCAAAATAAGTCTCAAAATCGAATGGAAATATTTCATTCGGATATTTGTCAAAGATCATATCCATATTCATAAGACTTTTTTCCTTTATGAACTTTCGAAAGCCATAATAATAACTATACTCTTTCTCTTTGTGTATCATACAGTCTCTGGTTCTTCCAATCTGTCTGGAGACATAATCCACCGCATTGCATGATCCGGCAGATACTCCGATCACATGAGATACATACAGTTCCTGTTCCATCAGATAATCCAGAACACCAGACGTAAATACCCCTCTGGTCGCTCCTCCTTCAAGTACCATTGTTGCTTTTACCATAATCTATACCCCACTTTCTTATCTGCTATTATATACCTATTTTTCAAGCAGGAAAACTGAAATTTTTCTGAACTTGCTATTTCCTGTTATATTTGTTAATATAGGCAATGTATGTAATTATTAACGATATTGAAATCATAAGGAGCAGATACTATGATCAGTACAAGCAATGTAACATTACGTGTTGGTAAAAAAGCCTTATTTGAAGATGTAAATATTAAGTTCACGGAAGGAAACTGTTATGGATTGATTGGTGCCAACGGTGCAGGAAAATCTACTTTTCTCAAAATTCTTTCCGGACAGCTGGAACCAACTAAGGGAGAAGTTATCATCACTCCAGGAGAACGTCTCTCTTTCCTTCAGCAAGATCATTTTAAATACGATGAATATCCTGTCCTAGACACTGTCATGATGGGAAATGCAAGACTTTATGAAATCATGAAAGAAAAAGAAGTCATTTACGCAAAAGAAGATTTTACCGATGAAGATGGAATCAAAGCCAGTGAATTAGAAGCTGAATTTGCCGCTATGAATGGCTGGGAAGCAGAATCTGATGCTGCAACTTTATTAAACGGACTTGGAATTCCAACTGAGATGCATTACGAATTGATGAAAAACTTAAATGGTCCGGAAAAAGTTAAAGTGCTTCTTGCGCAGGCATTGTTCGGCAACCCAGATATTCTTCTTCTGGACGAGCCAACCAACCATTTGGATCTGGATGCCATCGCATGGCTGGAAGAATTTCTGATCAACTTTGATAATACAGTTATCGTTGTATCTCATGACCGATATTTTCTGAATAAAGTCTGTACCCAGATTGCGGATATAGACTATGGCAAGATCAAGCTCTATGCTGGTAATTACGACTTCTGGTATGAATCCAGCCAGCTGCTGATCCGTCAGATGAAGGAAGCCAACAAGAAAAAAGAAGAAAAGATCAAAGAACTTCAGGAATTCATCTCCAGGTTCAGTGCCAATGCTTCCAAATCCAAGCAGGCAACCTCCAGAAAGCGTGCCCTTGAGAAAATACAGCTGGACGATATTCAGCCATCCAGCCGCAAATATCCTTATATTGACTTCCGTCCGAACCGTGAGATTGGAAACGAAGTCCTTACCGTTGAAGGATTAAGCAAGACAATCGATGGAGAAAAAGTATTGGATAACATCTCTTTTACCCTGAATCACGATGACAAAGTTGCTTTTGTAGGAAGCAACGAGCTCGCCAAGACAACACTGTTCCAGATTCTCGCCGGAGAAATGGAACCGGATGAGGGAACTTACAAATGGGGAATTACAACCTCGCAGGCATATTTTCCACTGGACAGCGGAAGTGAATTTGATAATGATTACTCAATCGTAGAATGGCTGACCCAGTACTCCGAGGAAAAGGACGTAACCTATGTACGCGGCTTCCTTGGACGCATGTTGTTCTCTGGTGATGACGGAGTGAAAAAAGTCAATGTACTCTCTGGTGGTGAAAAGGTAAGATGCCTCTTATCTAAAATGATGATCTCTGGAGCCAATGTACTGATTCTGGACGAGCCAACCAACCACCTTGACATGGAGTCTATCACCGCACTGAACAACGGTATGACCAAGTTTCCTGGTGTCATCCTCTTCTCTTCCAGAGACCACCAGATCGTACAGACGACCGCCAATCGTATTATGGAAATCGTTCCCGGCGGTAAACTGATCGACAAGATTACCACCTATGACGAATATCTGGAAAATGATGAAATGGCAAGAAAGAGACAGACCTACAGTGTACAGCAAGAAGAAGATGATTAAGTGGGAATTTAGATTAGTTAGTTGGTAATTGGGAGGTGTACGGCGCAAGGGAGTTGAATAGGCTGGTCTGTATCCGGTATCCTTCGCCAAGAATCCATAACAGAAAAAAGAGTTA
>NZ_JBNPOQ010000020.1:0-43208 GCF_050315235.1 Bariatricus sp. SGI.019
GGTCACAAAATATCTGCTCCTTTTTCAGTTATGGATTCTAAGCGAAGGACTCCGCAATGGCAACCATTCCATCCGTCCTCTCGCCGTACACACCCAATTACCAACTAACTAATCTAAATTCCCCTTAAATAAAGAAGTGATAGACTTCATCTACAGTGTATATTATAATAGATACAAAAAAGGACATGGCAAATTCGATTGGGGACGGAGGAAAATGAAAAAATCCCGTCCCCAATTTAATTTTTTGTAACAAAATGCTGAATTCCGACTAGTGAATGTAGAAGTTATATGAATCGGATGAAGCAGGAATGTTAAATTTGATATTCTAGCAAATCTGATGATTTTTATTGCAATATTCTATCGTAATGTATCCTTCTATCGCATAGGACTTTGACTTCTTTTCTGGTCAGCTTCTGAAATTATATTTTTGAGAGGCAATAAAAAAGGAAATGCGGATCCGATGGCGTGGGTAATGTCGGTTGTTTCTATTGCCTTTAAGGTTGGAATCTCGTGTGTGTGTGGAATTGTAGGTATTGCGATGTTACTTATAAGGTAATATGGGGAACAAGGAGAGGGAAAGAATGAAGAAAAGACTGTCACTTGATCGAAAGTATCTGCTTGTTACAGGAATCATAATGCAGATCATATTGCTTCTTCCGTGGATTTCGCTTGGAGGAAAAAGATATAATACATATGCATATTTATTTCGTTTGCATGCATCTGAAGATATGCGGACAGTAATGCGGGCGGATTTTGCATCAATCGGGGAAGGCTGGATGGACTGGACGGATATCCAATCCATGATGTTTGTGTTTATTGGGCAGCTGCTTCTCTTAGTCGTGCTACAGATTTTGGGGATTATAAGCATTTTACAGGTGTTCTCGAATAAGAAGAAGGGATTTGTGTCGGGCGTGTGTCTGGTGATCTGCGCTGCAAATCTTTTCAGTATAACAAGTGGCCCTACTTTTTATATGGATAGTTGGTTTGCTAAGTTGTATCTTCTTATTATGCTGATACTTCAGGGAATCAATCTCATTGGGTATCGTATGATAGATTCATGGGTGGAAGCGACCGAAGAGATGCGTCGGATTAAAGAGCATGAACGACAGGTAAAAAAAGAGCGGAAAGAACGGCTTGTATTTGAAGGGAAGTACTCCGCGTTATTTTATCAGGTTGTATGGAAGAATTTTAAGAGCAATTGGGCGACTTATCGTATCTTTGTGCTGGTAGATACTGTGTCGATTAGTTTTATTTTTGCAGGTATGGGGATGCGAGAAATGTTATCTGGGATGCAGGGAGTGGAAAATCTCCTTACCGGACAGGGACTTGGCACAATCCTCCTAAATTTTCTTGCATCGGCAATCATAATATCCATTTTCATGATAGTATCTGTTTTGATGTTTTACCTGAAAAATCATATGAGTAGCTATTCATTATTTCAGAATCTTGGAATTCGAAGCAAAACACTGTATTTGTTTATAGGAACAGAATTGGCAGTATGCATGATACTGGCATTGATTGGTGGATGCATTTTGGGAAATGTGATTCTGTTTGTATGCCGTATCGCAATTCGGAATGGATTTAACGGGGCAATTCTGCTGGAAAACATTACGGTTAAGAGTTATTTGTTGACACTATTGGTCAGTTTTCTAGTCTATCTGATATCTGCCATGGCAACTCATGATGTTTATTATGAGACGGGTGGAACTTCTGCGAGATATAAAGCTGTACAGAAAGAAAAGATGCCGGGAATTTTGAGCCCTTTATTCATGATATTTGGAGCAGGAGTCATTGTGTTTTCTGTTTATGGATTTTCTCAGAGAGAACATGCAGAAGGAATGGTGTATATTGTATTTTTCCTGATTGGGTTATATTTATTTATGCGACATTGCTGGAATATGTATTTGCGCTTGAGAAAAAAGAAGAATTCAATTTATTTGGGAAGTTTATTAAAGAAGAATTATTTTTATCATCATTTTAAGACGGCATATCGGTATTTATTTTTATTTACGATATTACATATCTGCGTGCTTTTTGTGTTTTCGCGAGAAGTAACCACATCTCTGATTGAAGAAGAACCAGAGACAATGTTCCCATATGATTATGTATGTATGGCGATTGAAGATGATATGCCTATATTTGAAGAGATAAAAAATGAGAATCAGGCGGAAGTGTTAAGTTATCCAATGGTTCGAGTCAGTAACGCAGATAATTCTACAGAAATCAACGGTGCAATGGAGTGTATACAGCCTCAGGGACAACATATCGGAATCTCAGAGTCTACCTATCGAAAATTGTGTGAGAACATAGGAGAAAAGCCAAAACAACTGAATCTTGCAGAAGATGGAAGTGAAATATATGTCATCTATCAGGAAGATAAAAGTGTGAGAGCACATCCGATTGATTATTATATGGGGACGAAGACTCCTTATCTTCATATTGGACAGCCATTGATAGCTTATGATTATGTTAAACGAGAGAAATTATTTCAGCCACGTAAAGTTATTGGAATGGAGCGAACCAGCCTTATCGGCAATTTGAGACAGGGTGAACATGAGAATATTGTTGTGTTCTCGGATGAATATTTCGCAGAAGTTGAGGATATGTGGAAAACTACGATATACTGGAATGGTGAGCAGATCAGCGAGGAAGAAGCAATAGAAGATGTGACGATCCATCACTGGCCGGATCAACTTGTTTTAATAAATGTGGCAGATGATCAGAAACAAGATGTGGAAAAGAAACTGCAGATATTTGACGATAATCATGTATTTGATAATTCTTTTGACAGTGAGGTGCAGTCATGGTACTCAAAAACTACTCTCATTGATCAGATAAAGTCCGAACGATTTATGAATATTGCAGTCAGTATGTTTATCATGATAATTATGGCAATCGTAAGTTTGATCCTTCTCTACATGAAAGTAGAGTCTGAGATGGATGAGAAGAAGAGACAACAAGAATTTCTTGAGTGCATGGGTATGCGAAAAAGAGAACGCTTACAAATCATTAAGTCAGAATTGGGGTTCTACTTTTGGGTACCCATGACAATATCGATTATTTCGATTATAGTATTTACGGCAATAACGTGGAAACTGAGATTATTTTCACAGACTGACTGTATTGCATATTCCAAAGTATTGACAATTATTTTCCTTATTTATACAGCGGTAGAATCACTAGGGATGAAGTGCCTGGAGTATTATATCATAAGAAAAGTGGAGGGCAGCCATGGAAACAATCATTAGAACTGAAAAGCTATATAGAAGTTATTCAAAAACGGGCGGCAAGAAAGAACAGCCAGATGATATCCGGGTCCTAAAAGGGATTGACCTGGAGGTAGAAAAGGGAGAATTTGTTGGAATTATGGGAAAATCCGGCTGTGGAAAGACTACGTTGATTAAAGTGTTGGGATTAATTGATGAACCAACAAAGGGAACCATATATTTTAAAGAAAAGGACATCGATAAACTATGGAAAGACGAATTAGCAGATATCCGACGCAGAGAAATCGGGTTCGTATTTCAGGATTTATATTTGATGGATAGTCTGTCCGTAAAAGAGAATATCATGCTTCCGATGATTCTAGATAAAGCAGAAGCTGAATCATGCATCGAAAGAGCTGAAAGCCTGGCAGAACAATTCGGCCTTACCCATCTTCTTGACAAAAATCCATACGAATTATCAGGTGGAGAGAAACAAAGAGCAGCAATCTGCCGGGCACTTCTAAATAATCCCGAATTAATCTTAGCCGATGAGCCTACCGGAAATCTTGACTCAAAATCCGGGAAAATCGTGGTAGATGAATTCATAAAAATCAATAAAGTTATGAAAAAGACCATCATTATGGTTACACATGACCCACAGATGGCAAGCAAATGCAAAAGAATCATATTCTTAAAAGATGGAATCGTGCTGGAAGATCTAAGACGTATTGGAAGCTGCGAAGAATTCTATCATAAAGTGTTAGAAAGAATGGCAGAATTGTAAATTGGGTACAGGGCATATGACGATTGGGTACACCACATTTTTTAATAGGGGACGTAGTAAAATTGCATTTTACTACGTCCCCTATTAATTAAATTGCTCTAGTATATTCTTTTAACCATTCTCTTTCTTCATCTGTCAGATGTGGTCCGATTTTTTCATATACTTCTTTATGGTAGTTGTTCAGCCATTCTTTTTCATCTCTACTCATTTCATCAGGGTCAATTCCGTCTAGGTCGATTGGAGCGAATGTGATAGTCTCGAAGTGCATGAACTGTCCATATTTGTTCTTATTGCCTTTTTTTACGACAAATTCATTTTCAATACGAATACCGAATTTTCCATCTTCGTAGATTCCTGGTTCATCGGTGATGACCATGCCTTCTTCTAACTGATGATGTTCATTCTTGCTTGGAACGACATACCAGCGGAAGCCAGTCGGTGCTTCGTGGATGTTACCGAGGTATCCGACGCCATGTCCGGTACCGCACTGATAGTCGAGATCAAGATCCCAGATTGGGCCTCTTGCAAGGACGTCAAGATTGTATCCGTAGCATCCGTAAAGGAATTTTGCACGGGACAGGCGCATCATGGCACGTACAACAGCAGTAAAGTATTTTTTCATCTGCTGGTCAACAGAACCAAGGATAAATGTTCTGGTGATATCGGTAGAACCTTCATAATATCCACCGCCAGTATCATTTAAGAAAAATGCGCCGGATTTAAGTTGTACGTCAGACTCTTCGCAAGGAGAGTAGTGCATCATGGCTGCGTGGTCGTCAAATGCACACAGTGGTTCGAAACTGTCGCGGATATAGCCTTCTTGTTCTGCACGAAGCTCCGTTAATTTTGCAGCAGAGCTAAGCTCTGTGATTGGTTCTTTGTCATAACGTGTTTTTACCCAATACATGAATTTGGTGATTGCAACACCATCCTTGATATGAGCATTTTTGATGTTCTTAAGTTCTACATCATTTTTCATGGCTTTCATAAGGATAGTTGGATTTGCAGCTTCTACGATTTTGCAAGGGATATTCTTGTACAAAGCGTAGTTCATTTTCATTGGGTCAATCAGTGCAACACTGTCAGTGCTGATATTCTTGATATCTTCATAAATATTATTGTAAGGATGAATATTGACGTTATTCTTCTTTAATTCTTCATGGATTCGGTCATCCAGTTTGGAGTCGTCAACATATAGTTCAACAGCATCCATGGTTACGATTGCATAGGAAAGCAGTAATGGGAAGAAATCGATATCATCTCCACGGACATTCAGAAGCCAGCATACATCATCAAGAGAAGCAATGATATGTGTATCTGCTCCGTTTTCTTCCATTTTCTTTCTCACGCGTGCAAGTTTGGAAGCTGTACTCTCGCCAGAATATTTTTCTTCCAGGAAGAATGCTGGTTTTTTAGAAAGAGATGGACGGTCTTCCCAGATTGCATCAATCAAATCTTCAGAATAATCAATCTGAATATTCTTTGCTGTTAATGCATCTTCATATTCCTGACCTTCTCCCATGGAAAGCACACGGCCATCGAAGCCTACCGTGCCGCCTTCTGGTACATTATCGCATAAATATTCTGTGATAGATGGAGTATCACCCACGAACATTTTCATCAGTCGGATGCCGCTTCCTTCCAGTTCGTTAGTTGCCTGGAAGAAGTACCTTCCATCTGTCCATAGACCACCGTCATCTTTTGTAATCACGGCTGTACCATAAGAGCCACTGAATCCGGTAATGAATTTTCTTGCCTTAAAATGTTCTCCTACATACTCGCTCTGATGGAAATCGGCAGTAGGAACAACATATGCATCAATCCCTTTTTCAGCCATCAAAGCACGAAGTTTTGCAATTCTTTCTGCTACAATTGTCATAATCAATTGCCTCCTTTATATTGTAATTTCATTATGAAATACACAGATATATTTTGGAAAATGTGATTTCCTGTAGAAAAAAAGGCTCCCGGGGAACCGGGAGCCCTTTCCTTCAAAAAGTAAATCCTTTTATGTATTGACTTATTTACCGCCAACCATTTCGTCAAATTTCTTCGTGAACGCTAACATGATAACACCGCAGGCGATGATCAGGATTGTAACGATACCGTAAGCTTTAACGAATGAGAACTGTGCAAGGAAGTTGTAAAGTGGACCATATCCTTTTCCAGCGAAGAAAATGATGAGTGGCCATACACCAAGCAATGTTCCAAGCAGTTTCTTAGGAGCATATTTGTTGATGAAAGAGTTTCCAAGTGGTGAGAAGATAACTTCACCGACAGACATAGCAACAGCTGTCAGGATGATAACCCAGATACCAACTGGATCTTTTGTTCCTTCACCGCTAAGGAATGCAGCAAGTACCATGGATGCTGTACAAAGACCAAGGATAATAATACCTACAGATGTCTTTGTGAACATTCCCCAGTCGCCCTGTGGTCTTTGTTTCATCTTAGCCCAGATTCCAGCGAATACAGGACAAAGAATAATACAAAGAAGACCATTCATAGAGTCAAACCATGCAGTAGGCATCTGGAAAGAACCGATGTTCCAGTTAGCCCATCCGGAACCGCCCTGCTCAATTGGACCAAATTCATAGTAAACTGGCATGTAAGCCATGTACCAGATTAACCAGAATACACCAGAGAACAGTGTTACGATTAAGATAGCGATAACACGATTTTTCTCAAGCTTTGTAAGAGGAGCATTGTCTTTCTCTTTGTCAGCTTTGTCAACATCTTCAGTTCTGTTGTCAACAAGGAATGGTTTCTTACCAGCATCACCTAAGAACTTCATTCCAAAGAGCCACCATGCACAGTCGATGAACATGAAGATTCCGCAAAGAAGGAACATGAAGCGATAGCTGTAGTTTGTAGCAACAAGAGTCAGGAATGTTGTTCCGCAGAATGAACCAATATTAACGAATGAATACTGGATACTGAAGATAGAGTCCAAAGTATCTGCGTCAGCTAATGGGAACAGACGTCCGTTGATACCAGATACATTTCCTTTGAAGAAACCTGTACCGATAGCAATCAGGATAATCATAACCCAAACCATACCTTTGCTCTGTGCCTGCCATGCACATAAATAACCAAGACCCATTAAAATCTCTCCGATTGGAACGAGGAGTCTTGGGCTAATCCAACGGTCAGCAATGTATCCACCGATAACTGGTGTGATATAAGTAAATGCTACCAGGTTGGAACTCATCAACGCACCCTCAGCTTTGGAAAGTCCAAGACCTCCTTCTGCTGCAGAAAGAACGATGAAGATGGCAACGCCCCATTTAGCAGCGTAGTATGCAAGTCTTTCAAGAGTGAAAGAGAAACTACATACATAGAAACCAAATGGCCATTTCTTTTTTGTTGTTTCCATTTTTAACCCTCCAATTAAAAATATAGTATTGTTTCGGTTTTTGTGTAGAAAAATGTCTACATTTAAAAACCATGATAAATATATCATAAATTAGACTAAAGTACAATAAAAAGTTAAGAAAAAGTTAATGAATAGTGCAAAATTCACAGTTGCTTTAACGTGCTGCCATGATAACTTGATATAATAAAAAAATAATTCGATAATATTTTAACAGAAAAATGCGAAAAGTATTGCATGGAGAGAAGAAAAACGATATAATACAATTGGCAAAAATTTGGTTCTACTTTACAATTAAGTATCAACCCAATTTAAATATGTAAGAAAATGGAGGACTATACTATGGGCAACATGGCAACAGAAAATGTAGCAAGTGCAAGAATTGCTTCTTTACTTGATGCAGGAAGCTTTGTTGAAATCGGTGGTGCTGTTACTGCCAGAAGCACTGATTTTAACATGCAGGAAAAAGACACTCCGGCTGATGGTGTAATTACTGGTTATGGAGTAATTGACGGAAATTTAGTATATGTATATAGCCAGGACGCAACGGTATTAAATGGAGCAATTGGTGAGATGCATGCGAAAAAGATTTCAAATATCTATGATATGGCAATGAAGATGGGTGCGCCGGTAATCGGTCTTGTAGACTGTGCTGGTTTTAGACTTCAGGAAGCGACAGATGCATTAGAGGCATTTGGTAATCTGTACTTAAAACAATCAATGGCTTCTGGTGTGATTCCACAGATTACAGCAATCTTTGGGACTTGTGGTGGTGGACTTGCTCTCGTCCCTGCTTTGACAGATTTTACCTTCATGGAAGCATCTGATGCAAAGTTATTTGTGAATTCACCAAATGCAATTCCTGGCAATGAGATTTCAAAGCTGGATACCTCTTCTGCAGAATATCAGAGTGAAAAGTCTGGTCTTGTAGATGTGGTGGGAACAGAAGCAGAAATCCTTGAAAATATTCGTGCCCTAATTTGTATGCTTCCTTGTAATAATGAGGAAAATGTTGCCTACGATGAGTGTACAGATGATCTCAACCGTGTATGTGAAGGGATTGAAAATGCAGTTGAAGATACTGCAATTGCACTGGCCAATATTTCTGATAGCAACGTGTTCTTTGAGACGAAAAAGAATTTTGCAAAGGATATGGTGACCGGATTTATTCGATTGAATGGGATGACAGTGGGTGCTGTTGCGAACCGTTCAAAAGTATACAATGAAAATGCAGAAGTTGTCGCAGAATTTGATGGCTCCTTGTCTGCTCATGGAGCAAGAAAAGCAGCGGAATTTATAACATTTTGTGATGCTTTTAATATTCCGATTCTTTCTTTGACAAACGTGTCTGGATTTAAAGCCGGAAAATGTGAAGAAAGAAATCTTGCGAGAGAAGCTGCAAAGCTTACTTATGCATTTGCCAATGCAACAGTTCCAAAAGTGAATGTTGTGATTGGAAAAGCATTTGGAAGTGCTTATGTAGCAATGAATAGTAAGTCTATCGGTGCAGATATAGTGTATGCATGGACAACTGCAGAGATTGGTATGATGGATGCAAATCTTGCAGCTAAGATTATGTATGCAAATTCTGATTCGGCTACTGTAAAAGAAAAAGCAGCAGAATACAAAGAATTGCAGTCAAGCCCGCTTTCAGCAGCAAGAAGAGGATATGTAGATACGATTATTGAACCAGCTGATACCAGAAAATATGTCATCGGTGCATTTGAGATGTTATTTACCAAGAGAGAAGAACGCCCGATGAAAAAACATGGTGCAGTTTAGAGAGGTGAGGTAAAGTGAGAAAAAAGATTAGTTTATTACTCTGTGTGCTTGCGACAATGCTCTGCTTTACCGCATGTGGAAGCGGCAATAAAACAATGGATTATGATGAAGCTACCATTGAACAGACGACAGAATTTCTGTTGAGTTATTGTGCGAGTACCGATGAAGCAACGCTCGAACAGTGGAAGTCCATGACAGATTTTAATGTTGAGCTACAGTTGACTGAGGCTGGGATCCCTGTTACGCAGGAAAGTTTCCTTGGAGCATTGGAGGCGTGGCAAGCGGCTACTAAAGAGTGTGGTGAATATATAGGTCATGGTGATTATACATTTGAGGCATCTACAGATGAACTTAAAGTTACAACAGCAGTTGAGTTCTCAGACCGTGAAGCAACGATTACATTTGTATTTGATGAAGATTCTTATCTGGACAGCATGACAGTTGATGCAGAATATTCAACAGGAGAAATATTGGAAAAAGCAGGATTAAATACGATACTTGGAATGGGAACGGTATTTATAGTACTGATTTTTATTTCATTCCTGATTTCCTTATTTAAATATATTCCTGCGATTGAGAAAAAATTCAAAAAGCAGCCTGTACAGGAAGTTAAGACAGAGAAAGCTCCTGTTCAGAATCTTTCTGCAGTTGAGACTCCGGTCGCAGATGATCTGGAATTGATCGCAGTCATTTCTGCAGCAATTGCTGCCGCCAGAGAGGCAGAAGGATGCAGCAAAGATGGATTTGTTGTAAGAAGTATTAGACGTCGTCCGTCAAATAAATGGAATGCATAACTACCCAAAGGAGGAATTTAAAATGAAAAATTATACAATTACAGTAAACGGAAATGTATATGATGTAACAGTAGAAGAAAAAGGTGCAGGTGTGGCATCGGCTGCGCCAGTAGCAGCACCAAAGGCCGCACCTGCTGCAGCACCAGCAGCACCAAAGACTGCTGCACCGGCTGCAGGAGCAGGTTCTGTTGAAGTAAAAGCCGGAGCTGCAGGAAAAGTGTTCAAGATTGAAGCAAATGTTGGACAGAGTGTAAAAAGAGGCGATGCGGTTGTAATTATTGAAGCAATGAAGATGGAAATTCCAGTTGTGGCACCAGAAGATGGAACAGTGGCAAGTATTGATGTGGCAGTTGGTGATGCTGTAGAATCAGGAGCTGTTCTTGCTACATTAAACTAGAGACATAATCTGATTATGTTTATTTAACACGACTGGAGGTTAAAAAATGGAATATATAACAACAACATTAGGAAACCTCGTGCATCAGACAGCATTTTTCAGTCTCACATGGGGCAATTTGATCATGATTGCAGTTGCATGTTTTTTCCTATATTTAGCAATCAGACATGGGTTTGAACCTCTGCTCCTGGTACCAATTGCGTTCGGTATGCTTCTTGTAAATATCTATCCAGATATTATGTTGCATGCAGATGAGGCAGCCAATGGAACCGGAGGATTACTTTACTACTTCTATGTTTTGGATGAGTGGTCAATTCTTCCGTCTCTGATATTCCTCGGGGTAGGTGCGATGACAGATTTTGGGCCATTGATTGCTAATCCAAAGAGTTTCCTGCTGGGAGCAGCAGCGCAGTTTGGAATTTTTGCAGCATATCTTGGTGCAATGGCAATGGGATTCTCTGATAAAGCAGCGGCAGCAATCTCTATTATTGGTGGTGCAGATGGACCGACTTCTATCTTTCTTGCCGGTAAATTACAGCAGACGGCATTAATGGGGCCGATTGCGGTGGCGGCATATTCTTACATGTCACTGGTTCCGATCATTCAGCCGCCAATTATGAAGTTATTGACAACTGAAAAAGAGCGAAAGATTAAGATGGAACAGCTTCGCCCAGTTTCTAAATTGGAAAGAATTCTTTTCCCGATTATTGTTACTGTTGTAGTGTGTACGATTCTTCCGACGACAGCACCGCTGGTTGGTATGCTGATGCTTGGTAACCTGTTCCGTGAATCGGGAGTTGTAAGACAGCTGACTGAGACTGCCTCTAATGCATTGATGTATATTGTAGTAATCTTGCTTGGTACTTCTGTAGGTGCAACAACGAGTGCAGAAGCATTCCTGAATATGGACACCATTAAAATTGTTGTTCTGGGACTTGTAGCATTTATGTTTGGTACAGCAGCCGGAGTATTGTTTGGTAAATTGATGTGCTATGCAACGCATGGAAAAGTAAATCCTTTGATTGGCTCTGCCGGTGTATCTGCAGTTCCAATGGCGGCCAGAGTATCACAGAAGGTAGGTGCAGAAGCGGATCCTACAAACTTCCTTCTGATGCATGCGATGGGACCGAACGTAGCGGGTGTAATCGGTACTGCAGTTGCAGCCGGAACATTTATGGCAATTTTCGGCGTAGGTGTATAATGATCTAAAAATTGTTGATAGATTATAGGAGGATATAAAATGGCAGAAATTGAGAAAAAACCAATTAAAATAACAGAAACCATTCTGCGTGATGCACATCAGTCTCTGATTGCTACCCGTATGACAACAGAACAGATGCTTCCGATTATTGAGAAGATGGATAAAGTAGGATATCATTCAGTGGAATGTTGGGGAGGTGCTACATTCGACGCATCCCTTCGTTTCCTGAAAGAAGATCCGTGGGACAGACTTCGCAAATTCCGCGATGGATTTAAGAATACAAAATTACAGATGTTATTCCGTGGACAGAACATCTTAGGATATCGTCCGTATGCAGATGATGTGGTAGAATATTTTGTTCAGAAATCTGTAGCTAATGGTATTGATATCATTCGTATTTTTGATTGCTTAAATGATCTGCGCAATCTGCAGACTGCAGTAACTGCAGCTAATAAGGAAAAGGCAGAGGCTCAGGTGGCTCTTTCTTATACTTTGGGTGATGCTTATACATTAGAGTATTGGGTTGATATTGCAAAGAGAATTCAGGACATGGGCGCGGATTCTATCTGTATTAAGGATATGGCAGGTCTCTTGAAACCATACCAGGCAACAGAACTGATTGGCGCGTTAAAAGAAGCTGTAGATCTTCCGATCCAGCTTCATACGCACTATACATCAGGTGTTGCATCTATGACTTATTTGAAAGCTGTAGAGGCTGGAGTGGATGTCATTGATACAGCAATGTCACCATTTGCACTTGGAACTTCTCAGCCGGCAACAGAAGTTATGGTTGAGACTTTCAAAGGTACACCATATGATACTGGATTTGACCAGAACTTATTGGCTGAGATTGCTGATTACTTCCGTCCGATTCGTGACGAAGCATTGGAAAGTGGTCTGTTGAATCCAAAGAACATGGGTGTTAATATTAAGACTCTGTTATATCAGGTACCAGGTGGCATGTTGTCAAATCTTACTTCTCAATTGAAGGAGCAGGGTGCAGAAGATAAATTCTATGATGTACTGGAGGAAGTTCCGAAGGTACGTAAAGATTTGGGAGAACCACCTCTTGTAACTCCTTCTTCCCAGATCGTAGGTACACAGGCTGTGTTTAACGTGCTGATGGGTGAGAGATATAAGATGGCAACTAAAGAGACAAAAGATATCTTAAGTGGTAAGTATGGTGCAACTGTAAAACCATTTAACGAAGATGTGAAGAAAAAAGTATTGGGTGAAAATGCTGAGACGATTACCTGCCGTCCGGCAGATTTGATTCCTGATGAATTGGATACATTGCGCAAAGAGTGTGAGCAGTGGATTCAACAGGATGAGGATGTTCTGTCTTATGCGTTGTTCCCGCAAGTAGCTGTTGACTTCTTTAAATACAGAGAAGCACAGCAGACAAAAGTGGATCCAACAGTAGCTGATACGGAAAATGGAAGTTATCCGGTTTAATTCAGAGATATAGAATGACAGAAAGCATGATAAGAACAAGGTGTGCAGATTTTTGCACACCTTGTTTTGGTGAAGAAGAGTAGAATCTTCAGATGTCCTCTTGAATCTTAAGAGGTTTGGCTATATAATGGAAACAATGTTGAAATGGAAAGAGAAATGTCACATGCAAAGTAAAAATGAGTTGTTAAAGAAAATAGAAGACGGTTATCCGAAATTCAGTAAAGGTCAAAAAAAGCTGGCAGATTTTATTCGTGAAGATTATGACAAAGCCGCTTTTTTGACGGCTGCGAAGATGGGAGAAGAAGTCGGAGTCAGTGAATCTACAGTCGTTCGTTTTGCAACAGCGCTTGGATATGACGGTTATCCGGGATTTCAAAAAGCACTTGGGGAGTTGGTACGGACGAAATTGAATTCCATCCAACGTATGGAAGTGACTTATGGACGTATCAGCCAGGGAGAGATTCTGACCTCTGTATTACAATCCGATATTGAGAAGATAAAACTGACAATGGAAGCAATTGACCATGAGGCATTTGAATTGGCTGTGGATACGATATTGAATGCCAGAAAGATCTATGTGGTTGGCATTAGAAGCTGCGCTCCTTTAGCCAGTTTTTTGTGCTTTTATCTGAATCTTGTCTGTGATGATGTAGTGGCTGTGAATACAAATAGTTCCAGTGAGATTTTTGAACAGTTACTCCGCATTAATGAGGAAGATGTCATTATTGGAATTAGTTTTCCGCGATATTCTATGCGTACACTGAAAGCATTGGAGTATGCAAGTAATCGAAAGGCGAAAGTAATTACTTTGACAGATAGCGTACATTCTCCTATGAATTTATATTCTTCATGTAATTTAATTGCAAGAAGTGATATGGCTTCAATAGTAGATTCATTGGTTGCACCTTTAAGTGTAGTTAATGCGTTGGTGGTTGCTTTGTGTATGAAGAAGCAGAAAGAGGTTATTTCCACTCTGGAGACATTAGAACGGATTTGGGATGAATATCAGGTGTATAGTAAAGATGAATTGAATATGGTAGGCGATAAGGTGGAATTATCGGGAAGTGTCGAAAATGAAAACGCAAAGGATATGAAAGATGAGTAAAGTGTTGATAATTGGCGGGGGCGCGGCAGGAATGTTCGCATCCATTATTGCAGCGAGAAATGGGCATGAAGTCCTGGTGTTTGAAAGTAATGAAAAACTAGGGAAAAAGCTATTCATCACAGGAAAAGGAAGGTGTAACTTGACCAACGCATGTGATATGGATGTGTTATTTGATTCTGTGGTTTCAAATCCAAAGTTTTTATATAGTAGTTTTTATGGGTTTACGAATCAGGATGCCATTGCGTTTTTTGAAGAACTTGGACTTCGGACGAAGATAGAGCGTGGGGGCAGGGTGTTCCCGATATCTGACCATTCTTCTGATGTGATTCGTGTTCTTTCCGATGAGATGCATCGCCTTGGAGTTGAAATATCTCTTCGGACAAGAGTGAAAAAGGTCGTATCAGAGGAAGGAGTATTTCATCATATTATATTAGAGGATGGCACGATAGTTGCTGGAGATGCTTGTATGATTGCAACGGGTGGTTTGTCCTATCAAAGTACAGGGGCTACTGGAGATGGATTTCGATTTGCGGAGGATCTGGGACACCATGTTACAGAGTGTATGCCATCACTTGTTCCAATAGAGACAAAAGAATCGTGGGTAAAAGAGCTGCAGGGATTATCCCTGAAAAATGTAAACATAACTATTTGTGATGGTAAAAAGATCTTGTATGATGAATTTGGCGAAATGTTGTTTACCCATTATGGTGTCAGTGGTCCCCTAATTTTAACTGCCAGCAGTTATGTGGGAAAGAGGTTAAAAACAAAAGAATTACGTCTTTCAATCGATTTGAAGCCCGCACTTTCGGCTGAACAGTTGGATCATCGGATATTGAAAGAATTTGAAGAAAATCAGAATCGTCAATTTAAAAATGCGGTTGGAGGATTATTTCCTTCCAAATTAATCCCGGTTATGATAAAATTGAGCAATATTCCGCCAGAGAAGAAAGTGAATATCATTTCTAGAGAAGAAAGAAGGTTCTTTGCAGAGTTGATTAAGAATCTTTCAATTACGCTGACTGGACTTCGTGATTATAATGAAGCGATTATCACAAAGGGTGGTGTCAGAATAAAAGAAATTGATCCGAGCACCATGGAATCCAGAATGATAAAAAACCTTTATTTTATTGGCGAAGTCTTAGATCTGGATGCTGTAACGGGGGGATTTAATCTTCAGATTGCGTGGTCTACTGCGTATGCGGCAGGAAATAGTATTATATAGAGTGAAGGAGAAGAATATGAAAGGAAAATATCAATTTAGATATATAGAAACAGAAGAAGTATTGACAGATTTTTTGAAAGTCCATGGAATGACTAAGATTTCAAAAAATTATAAAATCGTGGTTTTTACGGGAGGAGTATTCGTATTATTGTTCATGCTTGTATACAGTAATGTATTACATGGTACGGCGGGCAGCATTGCCTTTTTCGCGTTAAAATATCTTGTGTGTTGGGCGCTGGCTTTTGTTATAGCAGAAGTTCTGGCAAGGACTTTCGGGAAAAAGATGGAGATGCTTGCGTCAACCGGAGACGGGCAGACAATGTATGAAGAAAGAATGAAAAAATGGAAAGAACCTTTTAATGTAAAACTGGAATTCGGTAAAGATTCTTGGACGAGTTTTGTACATGGTAATAAACAGACGCTTTATTATAAAAATGTAGAGCGAATTATCGAAAGTGAAAAGATTATAGCAATGATTGTTTATGTAGAAACTGGCGGAAAGAAATTCTTTGGTTTTCCAAAGGATGGGATTCAGGATGCTGATATTGAAGAATTTAAACAATTTTTAATACAGAAATGTACTGGAGTTAAAAAAGGAATCGAAAAAGTAAATATTGAATAAAGGAGAAATATCATGGGATATAATGTGGCAATTGATGGTCCAGCAGGTGCAGGAAAGAGTACGATTGCAAAATTAGTGGCAAAAGAAAAGGGATTTATCTATGTTGATACCGGTGCCATGTATAGAGGTCTGGCGATTCATTTCCTGAATCAGGGAATTCAGGCGGATGAGACGGAAAAAGTGATTAAGGCATGCCAGGATGCTGAAGTAACCATTCGCTACGAAAATGGTATCCAGCAGGTTTATCTGAATGGAGCAAATATTACTTCCAGATTGAGGGATGAGGAAGTAGGAAATATGGCATCTATGACATCGGCAATCCCAGAAGTAAGAGCCAAGTTATTGGAGCTTCAGCAGAATCTTGCACGTACACAAAATGTGATCATGGATGGCAGGGATATCGGAACGTGTGTATTGCCGAATGCTGACGTGAAGATATTTTTAACTGCAAGTGTTGAGACGAGAGCCAAGCGTCGCTATGAAGAGCTGATGGCAAAGGGAGTCCCTTGTAATTTGGATGAAATTGAATCGGACATTCGAGAAAGAGATTATCGTGACATGACAAGAGAGATTGCTCCGCTGAAACAGGCTGAGGATGCAGTAAAGGTAGATAGTTCTTATATGACAATTCCTGAAGTTGTGGATAAAATTGTCGAATTGTGCAGGTGATGTGGATTAAGGAGAGAAAAGAATGGAGATAGAGTTGGCAAGAACAGCGGGATTCTGTTTTGGTGTAAAGAGAGCTGTTGACACTGTATATGAACAGGTAGAACAGCACCGGGAAGATAAAATCTATACCTATGGTCCGATTATCCATAATGAAGAAGTGACAAAAGATCTAGCCAAAAAAGGAGTTGAAGTGATTGACTCTGAAAAAGAATTAGATGCAGTGGATAAAGGCGTTATTATTATTCGTTCTCATGGAGTAGCCAGAGACATATATAAAAAAATACAGGAAAAAGGCCTGACTTGTGTAGACGCTACCTGTCCTTTTGTAAAGAAGATACACAGAATCGTTGAGGAAGAAAGCAAAAAAGGGGCATTTATTGTCATTATTGGTAACAGCGAACATCCGGAGGTAGAAGGAATCAAAGGGTGGGCAGGAAAACAAGTAATTGTTGTACAGACAGCAGAAGATGCCAGACAGTTTCAGTTGAAAGATGCTGAACAGAGGGTCTGCGTCGTTTCTCAGACGACATTTAATTACAATAAATTCAAAGATTTAGTTGAAATAATCTCAAAAAAGGGGTATGATATAATTGTTTTAAATACGATTTGCAATGCAACAAAGGAACGTCAGGAGGAGGCTTGTGAAATTGCAAAGAGAGTAGATGCTATGGTGGTTATCGGCGACAAACGTAGTTCAAATACTCAGAAGTTATTTGAAATATGTAAGAATGAATGTTTGAATACGTACTATATACAGACACTTGACGATTTGGATATGAATCAATTAAGGTCCGTGGAAACAGTAGGTATTACAGCAGGGGCATCCACGCCCAATAATATAATTGAGGAGGTTCAAAATAATGTCAGAATTAACTTTTGAACAAATGTTGGAAGAGTCATTCAAAACAATAAGAAATGGAGAGGTCGTAGATGGTACTGTCATCGATGTAAAGCCCGATGAAATCATCTTGAATATAGGTTACAAGGCAGACGGTATCATTACAAGAAGCGAGTACACAAACGAAGCAAATGCAGATTTAACGACTATGGTATCCGTTGGTGATGCAATGACTGCAAAAGTCCTGAAAGTTAATGATGGAGAAGGTCAGGTGCTTTTGACCTATAAGAGACTTGCAGCAGAAAAAGGAAATGAAAGATTGAGAGAGGCTTATGAGAATCATGAGGTGTTAAAGGCTCCTGTTGCTCAGATTCTTGGCGGTGGATTAAGTGTTGTGATTGATGAAGCAAGAGTGTTTATCCCTGCAAGCCTTGTGTCAGATACTTATGAAAAAGATTTGAGTAAGTATCAGGATCAGGAGATTGAATTTGTAATCAGTGAGTTTAATCCTAGAAGAAATCGCGTAATTGGAGACAGAAGACAGTTACTTGTTGCTGAACGTGCAGAAAAGCAAAAAGAATTATTTGCTAAGATCCAGGCTGGAGACAGAATGGAAGGAACTGTTAAAAATGTGACAGATTTTGGCGCGTTTATTGATCTTGGTGGAGTTGATGGACTTCTTCATATTTCTGAAATGTCTTGGGGACGTGTTGAGAATCCAAAGAAGGTATTCAAAGTTGGTGAGACATTAGAAGTAATGATTAAAGAAATCAATGATACAAAGATTGCCTTGAGTTTGAAATTCCCGGAGACTAATCCATGGGCGAATGCAGCAGAAAAATATGCAGTTGGTACTGTGATTGAAGGAAGAGTTGCTAGAATGACTGATTTTGGTGCATTTGTTGAACTTGCACCTGGAGTAGATGCATTGCTTCATGTTTCTCAGATTTCAAGAAATCATGTGGACAAGCCGTCAGATGTATTGTCTGTAGGTCAGGAAATTACGGCTAAGATTGTCGACCTTAATGAGGATGAGAAAAAAATCAGTTTAAGTATGAAAGCTTTAGAGCCGGCAGCAAATGAACAGACTGAGGCAGAAAGCGTGGATGAAAGTGCTGAAGAGGAAACTAGCGAAGAATAATTTGCATGTTGAATATTGTTGGGATTGTAGAGATAGAGACCGCTAGGTCTCTATCTTTTATATGTTAAAATTTCGACAAGATGTTTGCGGAAATATACAATGAAATCCCTGGATTTACTGGATTATTAGGGAGTTTTCATGTATAGTATATAAAGAGTAAAAAGGAAGGAAGGAAAAAGGATGGCATTGTTAACATTTAAGGGTGGTATTCATCCGGATGACGGCAAGAGCCTGGCAAAAGATAAGGCGATTGTCGAAGTAAAACCCAAAGGGGATTTGGTATATCCAGTTTCTCAGCATATTGGCGCTCCGGCCAATCCGATAGTGGCTGTAGGGGATCGTGTTTTAAAGGGTCAGATGATAGCAGAAGCCGGGGGGTTTGTGTCTGCGCCTATCTATGCATCGGTTTCCGGAACAGTTAAGGCGATTGCCCCACATTTAAATCCAACAGGGGGTATGGTAAACAGTATCGTTATTGAAAATGACGGTGAATATGAGGAAGTGCAATATCCAGAAGTGAAACCTTTGGATGAGATGACAAAAGAAGAAATCCTCAATACAATCGGTAATGCTGGTGTTGTAGGTATGGGTGGTGCAGGATTCCCAACGAGAGTCAAACTGTCACCGAAAGAACCAGAAAAGATTGATTACATTATTGCTAACTGTGCAGAGTGTGAACCATATATCACCGCTGACTACAGATCAATCATGGAGACGCCGGAAAAATTAGTCGGCGGTATGAAAATTGTATTAAAGCTTTTTGATAATGCAAAAGGTGTTTTTGGAGTAGAAGATAATAAACCGGATTGTATTGAAAAGTTAAAAGAACTGACAAAGGATGAACCACGTATGGAAGTACTTGCGTTAAAGACCAAGTATCCACAGGGTGGTGAGCGTCAATTGATTTATGCAACAACTGGAAGAGCAATTAATTCGGCAATGCTTCCGGCAGATGCAGGATGTGTTGTAGATAACGTGGCAACATTGATCAGTATTTATCAGGCAGTGGCAGAAGGAAAACCATCTATGGAACGAGTTGTTACTGTGAGTGGAAATGCAGTAAATGAACCAGGTAACTTCAGAGTACCATTTGGAACAAATCAGGCTGAACTTGTAGAGGCTGCTGGTGGATTCAAAAGTGAACCGGAAAAATTAATCTCCGGTGGTCCGATGATGGGATTCTCTATGTTTACACTGGATGTGCCGGTCACTAAGACTTCTTCGTCTATTCTTGGCTTTACAAAAGATGAAGTGGCTCAATATGAACCATCTGCATGTATCAATTGTGGACGTTGTGTAGATGCCTGTCCAAGTAGATTGATTCCGTCAAGACTTGCAGATTATGCAGAACATCATGACGAAGAGACGTTTACAAAACATGAAGGTCTGGAATGTATGGAATGTGGTTCTTGTAGTTTTGTATGTCCTGCAAAGCGCCCATTAAAACAGGCAATTGGTTCAATGAGAAAGATTGCGATGGCAAACCGCAAAAAGAAAAAATAGTCAAATAGAAGAGGAAGAGGTGAACAAACGTGAGTGAGAACAAATTAAAAATGTCATCTTCACCACACATTCGTTCCAAAGACACCACAAGCAGTATTATGATGTGGGTAACGATTGCACTGTTGCCGGCTTCAGCCTTTGGTGTATGGAACTTTGGATTGTCAGCGCTTATTATGCTGATCAGTACAACTGCAGCATCTGTTCTGACAGAGTACATATATGAAAAATTAATGCACAAGAAAATTACAATCGGCGATTGGAGTGCCGTTGTTACAGGTCTTTTACTTGGCCTGAATATGCCGGCTTCAGCTCCATGGTGGATGGGTGTTATCGGTGGTATCTTTGCCATTCTGATTGTAAAACAGTTATTTGGTGGTCTGGGACAGAACTTTATGAACCCGGCACTCGGAGCAAGATGTTTCCTGTTAATTTCTTTCACAAGCCAGATGACTACATTTGTATATGATGGAGTATCTGGTCCTACACCTTTGGCACAGCTGAAAGCTGGAGAGGCTGTAAATTCTATGGATATGCTGATCGGTACTATCCCAGGAACTATTGGTGAAACATCTGTAATTGCGATTATTATTGGTGCAATTATTTTGATTTTGAAAGGGATTATTGATCTTAGAATCCCAGGAACTTATATTGTATCTTTTATAATTTTTATTGGTATCTTCGGACCGTTTGCAAATCCGAATGTTGGATTCTTTGATCCTCAATATATTACTGCACATCTGTGCGGCGGTGGTTTGATGCTTGGTGCATGGTTCATGGCTACCGATTATGTAACATCTCCAATTACGAAGAAGGGCCAGTATGTATATGGAATTCTGTTAGGTGTACTGACTGGATTGTTCCGTCTTTTCGGCGGTTCAGCAGAAGGAGTATCTTATGCAATCATCATCAGTAACCTTATTGTTCCATTGATCGAGAGGGTTACTCTTCCAAAACCATTTGGTAAAGGAGGAGAAAAATAATGAATAAGATTCTGAAAAATACATTGATTCTTACAATGATCACTTTGATCGCAGGTCTTGCACTCGGTGTGGTCTATGAGATTACAAAAGACCCGATTGCTCAGGTGCAGGAAAAGTCCAAAAAAGAAGCATGGCAGGCAGTATTCCCGGAAGCTGATCTGAATGATTTTGAGGAGACCGAAGTAGATCAGAAGGCTGCAGATCAGGCAATCGCCGATATGGGCGTGAATGCAACGATTGATGAAGTTTGTACAGTAGGTGATCAGGGATATGTTATTACAACTACAGATAAAGACGGATTTGGCGGAAGTATTCAGATTACAGTAGGTATAACAACTGATGGTACTGTAAACGGTGTGTCTATTTTATCTATTAGTGAAACAGCAGGTCTTGGTATGAAAGCAACAGAGCCTGCATTCTATGGCCAGTATGAAGGAAAACAGGCTGAGAAGTTTGTTGTGTCAAAAGACGGCGGAGATGGTGAACCTATCGATGCATTAAGTGGTGCAACTATTACTTCAAGAGCAGTGACCGGAGCTGTCAATGCTGCTCTTGGTTATTATCAGAATGCATTTCAATAGGAGGTAGTTAAAAGATGAATAAATGTACGGAACGATTATATAACGGTCTGATCAAAGAAAATCCTACCTTCGTTTTGATGTTAGGTATGTGTCCGACCCTGGCGGTAACAACATCCGCTATTAACGGTGTAGGTATGGGCCTTTCTACAACGGTCGTACTTGTACTGTCAAATATGTTGATTTCCATGCTGCGTAAGATTATTCCGGATTCTGTCAGAATGCCGGCATTCATCGTAGTCGTAGCATCTTTCGTAACAATTGTACAATTTTTGCTGGAAGGTTTTGTTCCAAGTTTGTATGATTCACTTGGAATTTATATTCCGCTGATCGTAGTTAACTGTATCATTCTTGGACGTGCAGAAAGTTATGCTTCTAAGAATCCTGTAATCCCATCTATTTTTGACGGCATTGGTATGGGACTTGGTTTTACATTTGGACTTACTTGTATTGGTATTGTTCGTGAGCTGATCGGTACAGGTGCAGTCTTTGGAGCACAGATTTTGCCGTTGGCTGATGCAGCTGCCGGTAAAGGTGGTTATGTTCCTGTAACTATCTTTATTCTTCCTCCAGGAGCATTCCTTGTTCTGGCATTCCTTGTTGCTGCTATGAACAAGATTAAGAAGAATGCTGCAAAGAAGGGCAAGAAGATTGCAGATGCTCAGGGATGTGGTACAGATTGTGCATCCTGTGGCGGATGTAACGGTAAGGTGTTCCCAACAGGAAACGAAGAGTAGGAGGAGTACATAGATGAAAGAATTATTGATTATTGCAATTGGTTCAGCTCTTGTAAATAACGTTGTACTCAGCCAGTTCCTTGGAATCTGCCCGTTCCTTGGTGTTTCTAAGAAGGTTGATACAGCAGCCGGAATGGGTGGCGCTGTAGTATTTGTTATTACAATTGCTTCATTTGTTACAGGTTTGATTTATAAGTTTATTTTGACACCATTGGGATTCGAATATTTGCAGACTATCGTATTTATTTTGATCATTGCGGCTTTGGTACAGTTTGTAGAGATGTTCCTGAAAAAGGCAATGCCGCCATTGTATAATGCGTTGGGTGTATATCTTCCGTTGATTACAACGAACTGTGCGGTACTTGGTGTAGCACTTACGAATGTTCAGAAAGAATATACACTTCTCGAAGGTGTTATCAATGGTGTTGGTACTTCTGTAGGATTCCTGATTGCAATTGTAATCATGGCAGGTATCCGTGAGAAGATTGAATATAATGATATTTCTGAGTCCTTCCAGGGAACTCCGATTGTTCTGATTACAGCGTGTCTGATGGCAATCGCATTCTGTGGATTCTCAGGACTGATTTAGAAGGAGGCATAACAATGAGTGTTACAGGTATTATTATTGCTGCGATCATCGTAGGCGGCACCGGATTATTCATTGGTGTGTTCCTTGGAGTCGCTGGCAAGAAGTTTGCAGTAGAAGTAGATGAGAGAGAAGAAGCTATTCTTGGAGTTCTGCCTGGAAATAACTGTGGTGGATGTGGTTATGCAGGATGTTCTGGTCTTGCAGCAGCAATCGTAAAAGGTGAAGCCGAAGTTGGTGGATGTCCGGTCGGTGGAGCACCAGTTGCTGCAAAAGTTGGTGAGATCATGGGAATTGCAGCTGGAGAGCAGGTTCATCAGGTTGCATTCGTGAAATGTGCGGGGACTTGTGATAAAGCACAGCAGGAATACGAGTATCATGGATTAAATGATTGTGTAATGGTCAACATGATGCAGGACGGCGGACCGAAGGCATGTAATTATGGATGTCTTGGCGAAGGAAGCTGTGTAAAGGCATGTCCATTTGATGCAATTCATATTGTAAACGGGGTTGCTGTTGTTGATAAGGAAGAATGTAAAGCTTGCGGTAAATGTATTGCTGTATGTCCGAAGAAGCTGATTGAGCTGGTTCCATATGAACAGAAACATATGGTTCAGTGTAGTTCCAGAGACAAAGGTAAGGATGTTATGAAAGCATGTTCTGTTGGATGTATTGGATGTAAGATGTGTGAAAAAGTCTGCCAGTTTGATGCCGTAAAGGTTGAAGGTAACATTGCACACATTGATCCAGAAAAGTGTACGAACTGTGGAGCATGTGCAGAAAAATGTCCAAAGAAGATTATTTTATAATTTTATGAAAAGAAAAGAATGTTCTTTAAAAAAGATCATATGCAGAGCTCTCACTTTATTGTGGGAAGATATTAAGGCGGCAAAATGGGTGATTATTCTTATAATCGCCTATTTTGCGTTCATGAAAAAATTTTTATATAGCTTATGTCCGATGGTGCTTATTACGGGATTCCCATGCCCGGGATGTGGATTGACCAGAGCAGCATTCTGTCTGTTTCATTTCGATTTTTTGAATGCTTTTTTAATACATCCTTTTATATATCCGATTGTGATCTATCTGGTGATATTTGGGTGGAACCGCTACCTGTTGGGACGCAAGATGGGGAGAGGATTGTTGTGGGGAATGATTGGAATTATGGCTGCGATGATGTTGTTTTATATATTGCGGATGTTTGTCTGTTTTCCTGGTGACCCTCCAATGAGTTATTATGAATATAATTTATTTGCATATATACAAAAAGTTATACAAATAGTATGGTTTGTTTAGTGATTGAAATTCATGTATCTGCATGATAGAATATAGTTGTTAATAAGGCAAGGAGGATAATACGATGGAAAACCAAAATGATAATATTCCAGAGGAAACTCAGGATTCTCAACAGACATACAATAGTGCGGATATAAATGGACAACAATATACAGATCCAAATGCAGGACAGCAGCCTTATCAGAATCCACAATACCAAAATCAACAATATCAGTATACGAACCAGAATAATGATTATAATCAATACCAGAGTGGTTATAATTATAATCAGCAACAGAATTATAATTACAATCAACAGAATGGTTATAATTATCAGGATAATTATAGTTATAATACAGGAACCTATAATCAGGCATATGAACCGGGTATGGATAATAGTCCCATGACTATGGGTGATTGGGTGTTGACGATTCTAGCATCCTGCATTCCATGTTTCGGAATTGTTATTTACTTTGTTTGGGCATTTAGTAAAAAAGGTAATGTAAACCGCAGAAATTATTGTCGTGCTTCTTTGATTATTACAGGAGTCATATTGGTTGTTTATCTGGTATTTATGATAATTTTTGGAGTAGCATTTTTTAGTGCATCAGGAACATATTGATAAGATGAGTAGATAAAAAACATCAGGAATGCTTTCCTGATGTTTTTTATGCTGATTAATATTGGAAATTTTTGGAATAGTGGATTTTGTTATCGTTTGTGATGAACACAGCATCAACATTATCCAGCTGATTAATTAGTTTCATACCTTCATCAAATCCAAGTAGAAAACAGGTTGTACTCAATGCATCTGCAGTAAGAGATGAATCGGTGATGATAGTGACACTATATAAGTTGTTTTCACAAGGATAACCTGTATTGGGGTCAAGTATGTGATGATAAATCTTTCCATCAGATTCAAAATATCGTTGATAGATACCGGATGTTACCACAGATTTATTGGAAACCTTTACAGAAGTAATAGGTTGCCCGCTTTCGTCAAATGGTTTCTGGATGCCGATATTATAGTCTGATCCATCTATTTTGCCACCCATTGTCAGTACATTTCCGCCAAGATTAATAACTGCGTGTTTTACACCTTGCTCTTTTAGGTACGCTTTCAATCGATCGGCGATGTAACCTTTGGCAATAGCCCCAACATCAATAGATGCATAAGGGTCGGTCAGACGTACTGTGTTGTTGGTAATTATAATCTGGTTGTAGTCTACATGACTGACTGCAGAGGCAACGGTATCAGCTGCTGGAATCTCAGGAGTTTCTGATTTAAAGTCCCAGAGATTGGAGACGGCGCCGATAGTAATGTCGAATGCACCATTCGACATCTCGCTGTAATAGATTCCTTTTTTAATAATTGTTATTGTTTCGTCTGATACTTCGACTGGATTTCCACCGGCATGGTTAATCTGAGATATTTCGCTATCTTCTGTTTTATTCGAAAACATAGTATCATATTTTTCACAGAGCTTTGCGCAGCCATCTAAAACGTCATCCTCTATGGCATCATAGATTTGGATACTGATCACGGTATCAAAAAAAGTTCCGGTATACGTCTGATCACGTTCTTTGGGAAGCCCTGAGCAGCCAGATATTAAAAGAACAGCAGAAATAAGTAATGCGGTTAATCGTTTATATTTCATAGAACACCTCGTGATTTTGATAGTCTTAGTATAACACAAAAAAGAAGATATGCAATCGAACATGTGGTTGAAGGTAAGATTGGGTTGTGTTAGAATAAAACTCATAGGAATAAAGAGGTAAATGAAATATGAAAATGGAATTTAAGAAAAAAGATGGTATTCTGATACTGACAATTCTATGTATCGCTGTTTTAACGATACTTGTGCATGTGTTTATCGGAGGAAAAGGGGCAAGTAAGGCAATTGTTAAAGTGAATGGAGAGATTCAGGGCGTTTACAGTCTGTCAGAAGATCAGGAGATAGAAATCAATCATGGAACGAATATACTTCAGATTAAAAATGGAAAGGCCGATATGATTGAGGCAGACTGCCCAGATCAATTGTGCGTGTACCAGAAAAAAATTTCAATGAATCATGAGAGTATTATCTGTCTTCCGAACAGAGTTGTTGTGGAGATTGAAAGTAGTGAAAATAGCGAATATGATGCGGTGACGAATTAGGAGGCAGATACATGTGAAGAGCAAAGTTGCTTATTTTGGGGTATTTACGGCATTAGCGTTGATTTTTAGTTATGTTGAAACTTTGATACCGATTAATTTTGGAATTCCGGGAGTAAAGTTGGGGCTTGCTAACCTGATTATTGTGATTGCACTGTATAAGATGCGTTTGCGAGAAGTTTATCTGCTGTCGATTGTCAGAGTTTTATTGTCCGGTTTTATTTTCGGTAATTATTTTAGCATTATCTATAGTTTGGCAGGAGGGCTTCTTAGTCTTACAGTTATGGCAGTTTTTAAGCGAAAAGATGGGTTCAGTATTATGGGGATTAGCATTGCCGGCGGAGTATTTCATAATGTTGGGCAATTGATTGTGGCTATGTTGGTTGTGGAGACATTTAGCGTGGCATATTACGTTCCGGTGTTATTAATTGCTGGAATGATAACTGGACTGCTTATTGGAATTGTGTCAAATGAGATGTTAAAAAGACTGGTGAATGTACATTTTTAGGAGGGATATATGATATCTTATTTAAGGGGAGAAATTGCAGCATACGAAGAAGATAAAGTGATTATTGATGTAGGCGGAGTTGGCTACGGTGTATTTATGTCAGGTCGGGCAATGGGGCTTATGCCGGCTCTCGGGACAGAAGTGAAGATACATACATATCTGAACGTGAAGGAAGATGCCATGCAGTTATATGGCTTTTTAACGAGAGATGAATTGAATGTGTTTCGATTGCTGATCGGTGTAAACGGAATCGGTCCAAAAGGTGGCTTAGGAATTTTGTCAGCGTTAAGCCCGGATGATCTTAGATTTGCTGTGATGTCAAATGATATAAAGGCAATTTGTGCAGCACCTGGGATTGGGAAGAAGACAGCAGAAAAGATGATATTGGAATTAAAGGATAAGTTACGTCTTGAGGATGCTTTGGAACACAGTGCTTCTGCTTCTGTGATGTCTGGTAGTGTGAATTACCACAATGAGGTACAGAGTGAGGCCGTACAGGCATTGGTAGCCCTGGGATATGGCAATACTGAGGCATTAAAAGCAGTCAAACAAGTGGAATTTGAAGAAAATATGGAAGTAGAGGATGTGCTGAGGCAAGCTTTAAAATATATGATGTTTTAGCACAGGGTGAAAGACATGAGCAGGCGAATTGTTACAACAGAAAATCTAGAAGAAGATGTCAAGATAGAGAATCATCTGCGTCCGCAGTTGTTGAAAGACTATATAGGACAGGAAAAGACAAAAGAGACTCTGAAAATTTATATAGAAGCTGCAAAGGCAAGAAATGAGGCGTTGGATCATGTGTTGTTTTATGGTCCGCCAGGATTGGGAAAGACGACACTTGCAGGAATCATAGCCAATGAGATGAATGTAAACATTAAGATTACTTCAGGTCCGGCAATAGAAAAGCCTGGAGAGATGGCAGCGATTTTAAATAATCTTCAGGAAGGAGACATTTTATTTGTTGATGAGATACACAGGTTGAATCGTCAAGTGGAAGAAGTACTCTATCCGGCGATGGAAGATTATGCTATTGATATTATGATTGGAAAGGGTGCCAGTGCAAGATCTATTCGTCTGGATTTACCCAAATTTACCCTGGTGGGAGCTACGACAAGAGCAGGAATGTTGACAGCTCCTTTGAGAGATCGGTTCGGCGTTGTCAATCGTCTGGAATTTTATACGGTCGAAGAATTAAAAACAATCATTCTTCGATCGGCAAAGGTGCTGGAAGTAGGAATTGATGACAAAGGAGCATACGCTCTTGCAAAGCGCTCCCGTGGAACGCCGAGAATTGCAAACAGACTTTTGAAGCGTGTCAGAGATTTTGCACAGATTAAATATGAAGGATATATTTCCGAGGAAGTGGCGAATTATGCATTAGATCTTCTTGATGTGGATAAAGAAGGCTTGGATCAAACCGACAGGAATCTTCTGATAACCATGATCGAAAGATTTCAGGGTGGACCGGTAGGCTTAGAAACTTTAGCAGCTACTGTAGGTGAAGATTCCGGAACCATAGAGGATGTTTATGAACCATATTTACTGAAAAATGGATTCATTCAAAGAACACCTCGCGGGCGGATCGTTACAGACAGTGCTTATTGTCATCTGGGAATTTCACGTGAAAATGATGAAAAATAGTTGGTTTTTATATCAGTTTAGTTTATAATAGTTATCAGATATTATAAAAGTTCGAGGAGGCTTCTATGGCATCATCAAAAAACTATACGGAAGTATTAATAGGAGGAAAGGTATTTACCTTGAGTGGCTTTGAAAGCGAGGACTATTTGCAGAAGGTATCTACCTATTTAAATCATAAGATTGAAGAATGCAGCAACAGTGAAGGATATCGTAAGCAAAGTGCGGAGACCAGAAGCATTCTTTTGGCATTGAACATTGCGGATGATTACTTTAAAGCCAGAAAGCAAGGCGGCTCTCTAGAGAGTGATATAGAAGCAAAGGATAAAGAGATGTATGATCTGAAGCATGAATTGATATCTGTTCAAATTAAGCTGGAGAATGCGGAGAAATCTATGGACAAGCTAAAAGAAGAGAATAAGGAACTTCAGATGAAGATTGTCCAGCTGGAAACAGAGATTAAAAATAATCATAAAAAATAGGCTGTCTATGGACAGCCTATTTATCATATAGGAGAATACTTCGAATATAGATGAATTTTGATAAGGAAGCAGGAAAAAGATATATGAACAGGAAAATTGAAATACTGGCGCCTGCCGGTTCTTATGAAAGCCTGAAAGCAGCTATATGTGCAGGAGCAGATGCGATTTATGTCGGAGGCAGTCAGTTTGGCGCAAGGGCTTATGCAAAGAATCTGGCGCAGGATGATATGCTTCAGGCTATAGACTATGTACACATACATGGGAGAAAGATTTATCTTACAGTAAATACTTTACTTAAAGATGATGAACTGAATAGTCTGTATGAATATCTTCTTCCTTTTTATCAGCAAGGATTGGATGGAGTGATTGTCCAGGATGTTGGAGTGGTCAGATTCCTGAAGAAATATTTCCCAGATCTTGCGATTCATGCCAGCACCCAGATGACAATTACTAATCAGAAGGGAGCAGAGTTCTGGAAAAATCAAGGTATCGTACGGGTAGTGCCGGCGCGGGAACTCTCTCTTTCAGAGATTCGAAAGATGAAAGAAGAGACGGGATTAGAGATTGAATGCTTTGTGCATGGAGCGCTGTGTTATTGCTATTCTGGACAATGCCTTTTGAGCAGCATGATTGGAGGAAGGAGTGGAAACCGAGGGCAATGTGCCCAGCCATGCCGTCTGCCTTATAGTGTCGAAGGGCAAAAACCGGCAGATATCATGAGTTTAAAAGATCTGTGCACGATTGATTTTCTGCCAGAGTTAATAGAAGCTGGAATTGATTCTTTTAAAATTGAAGGGCGAATGAAGCAGCCAGACTATGTATATACGGTGGTAAGTATGTATCGAAAATATACAGACCTTTATTTCGCGGAAGGGGCTTCTGGATATAAGGTCCTGAAATCGGACCGTGAGAAATTGCTTGGCGCTTATCAGAGAAGAGGATACAGTGATGGATATTATAGGCAGCATAATGGAAAGAATATGATTTCTTTCCAACGTCCGACAGGAAATGAAGAGGTAATGGAGCTGCCAGAATACAAAACCCAAGAAAAAATTAATGGGAAATTAATACTTTCTTTGGGGGAAAGTGCTAAACTGTTTCTGGAATATGGGGATTGTGAGATTGTCTGTGAAGGAGCTGCGCCGGATATGGCTAAGCGACAGCCGCTGGATAAAAAGCGAGTGGAAAAGCAGATGCGAAAAACAGGGAATACACAATTTATATTTGATCGATTTGATGTTGAGATAGATGGGGCAGTATTTCTTCCGATGCAGGCATTAAATGAGCTTCGCAGAGAAGGAATTGAAAAATTGTCAGTATGTATACTTGAAAAATACCGAAGGGATATTCCACAATTTTCAGGAATATTTGTGAATGAGAAAAATGTTGCTTCATCCTTTGAAGCAACCGTTTTGTCAGCTTCGGTTCAATCAGTAGAACAGCTTGAGTTTGTTATACAATCGGAGATAATAAAGAATGTTTATGTAGACAGTGCAGTCGGAATGGGGCAGCGAGCAATTAAAATCTTAGAAGAAAAAGCTCAAAACCAAAAGTATTATCTGGCAATGCCTTATATTTTCCGAGAGAAGACCATTAAGAATTATGAAAAGAAATATCCAATATTAGAACAGTATTATGATGGAGTGCTAATCCGTAACTGGGAAAGTTATCAATGGCTTACAGAGCATGGGTTTCATAAGGAAATCCGTTCGGATCACAATATGTATGTCTTCAATCATTCTGGCAGGGCGTTTCTTCACGAACAAGGGATTGCTCAGTTTACCGCTCCGGCGGAGTTAAATGACTGGGAACTTAACAAATTGGGAATTGATAATGCCAGTCTGATTGTGTATGGATATCAACCGGTAATGGTAACGGCAAATTGTATCCAGAAGACTAGTGGCAAATGCTTGAAGGAAGAAGGATATCTATCTATTCGCGACAGATATCAGAAGAAGTTTACAGTAAAACGATGCTGTCAATACTGCTATAATATAATATATAATTCTGCACCGCTTTTCTTGGCGGATAAAGCAGAAGAAATTCAAAAACTTGCTCCGGCGGAATTACGCATGGATTTTACGACCGAGACGTGTGGACAGATGCAGAAGATTGTAGAATGTTATCAGTCAGCATTTCTGGAGCATCAAAAAGTATCCACACCGGAAACGGAATTCACAAGGGGACATTTTAAACGGGGCGTGAAGTAGGTGAAGATTTGGTAAATATTATTGTTGAATTGTCAAAATATCTTATGATCGTGCTGATTACGGCTTATACATACTTATGTTTCAGCATATTTGGATATTATGATCCGGATAAGAAAAAAAGTCTGCTTAGAAAGCAAAATGTATTAACGTTTATGATACATATTATTGCATTTCTGGTATTGTACCTGAAGACAGAAGAAATAAAAATACTGGCATTTTATTTAATGCAGGTGGTATTATTTGGTGTAGTTATACTTTTGTACACGAATATCTATCCCAAGGTATCCAGACTAGTCGTTAATAATATGTGCATGCTTTTGTGCATCGGGATGATTATTCTGACCAGGCTAAATTACGAAAAGGCGGTAAAGCAATATGTGATTGCTGCTGGAGCGATTGTAATCAGTCTCGTGGTTCCGGTCATTATCCGGAAATTCAAAAAACTTTCCGAATGGAGAAATCTATATGCAATCGCTGGAATTGCATCTCTGGCATTTGTTGTAGTAGCTGGACAAGTATCTTATGGGGCGAAGTTGGGATTTACGATAGGCGGTATCAGCATACAGCCTTCGGAATTAGTGAAAATTATTTTTGTTTTTTTTGTTGCCTCAAGTTTTAAGAAATCGTTGGAATTTAAAAATATTGTGATAACAACAGCACTTGCAGCTTTTCATGTATTGATTTTGGTGGTGTCAAAAGATCTTGGAGCAGCACTTATTATTTTTGTAGTGTATCTTGCGATGCTTTATGTTGCTACACATCAGCCTCTTTATATATTGGCAGGACTCGGTGCCGGAAGTGTAGCATCTGTAGGAGCATATTATCTGTTTAATCATGTAAGGACTCGAGTGATTGTGTGGAAAGATCCATTCGCTTCTTATGATAATGGTGGGTATCAAGTGGCACAGTCTTTATTTGCCATCGGGACCGGTGGATGGTTTGGAATGGGACTGTATCAGGGAATGCCGGATCAGATTCCTGTAGCAGATGAAGATTTTATCTTTTCTGCAATATCCGAAGAATTGGGATTGATATTTGCGTTATGCACAATCTTGATCTGTGTCAGCTGCTATATTATGTTTTTGAATATCGCAATGCAGCTTCATAATATGTTTTATAAGATGGTTGCGTTGGGACTTGGAACATGTTATATCTTTCAGGTGTTCTTGAATATCGGTGGTGTGACAAAATTTATTCCATCAACGGGTGTAACACTTCCGTTGGTAAGTTATGGAGGAAGTTCGCTCCTTAGCACACTGATTATGTTTGCGATTATTCAAGGACTATATATATTAAGGGAAGACGAGGAAGAAGATATTGAAAGAAAGAAAAAGGAAAGGCTACGAGCAAAGAGAAGCGGACAAGAGAATAAAAAGAGAGCAAGAAAAGCAGCAGATGTCCCGGAAAGAGCGCAGAGAAGCCAACCGAAACGACAAGCGCAAGGCAAAGGAAAAGCGCGCAAGGAACAAAGAGTTCGCTAGGGTTACTTATATTTTTGTGGCATTGTTTCTTGTTATGATGGGATATATCGTTTATTTCCAGGTAGTCAAGAGCGAAGAGATTATCAGAAGCCCTTATAACGCAAGACAAGACGCTTATGCAGATCGTGTGGTCCGAGGAAAAATTGTTGATAAGAATGGAAATGTTCTTGCACAGTCATCCGTCTCAGAAGATGGGACGGAGAGTCGTGAATATCCTTACGGGAATATGTTTGCTCATGTTGTGGGATATAGTGTGCAAGGCAAAGCCGGGCTTGAGTCGGTAGAAAATTATGAGCTTCTGACATCTCATGCATTTTTTCTGGAAAAACTGGTCAACGAATTCCAGAATAAGAAGAATACAGGAGATACGGTTGTGACAACCTTGGATCTGAATCTTCAGCAGGCGGCTTACAATGCGCTGGGAGATTATAAAGGAGCGGTTGTGGTAATAGAACCTAGTACCGGCAAGATTTTGGCTATGGTGTCCAAACCGGATTTTGATCCGAATACAGTAGAACAGAACTGGGAAACCTTAAATACAGATGAAAATAGCGTGTTGTTAAACCGGGCTACGCAGGGACAGTATGCGCCGGGATCAACTTTTAAAGTTATTACGGCATTGGAATATATGCGGGAACATGCAGATTATGACACATACAGCTATAATTGTACGGGAACCATAGAGCAGGATGGAGTTTCTATTCACTGTTATAACGGTCATGTGCATGGTCAGGTTGATTTTCAGGATAGTCTGGCTTATTCATGTAATACATCATTTTCAAATATTGGTTTGTCATTAGACGTAAGCAAATTCCAGGAAACAACCAAGGAATTGTTATTTGATTCAAAACTTCCGTCAGAGTTATCATATAGTAAGAGTAAATTCTCACTTAATACTAGTGATGGAAGTGCAGATAAGATGATGACAGCCATGGGACAAGGAAAGACGCAGGTAAGCCCATATCATATGGCGTTGATTACAGCTGCGATTGCCAATGGGGGAACATTAATGAAGCCTTATCTGGTAGATTGTGTGACGAATTATGCTGGTCAGGAAGTGACAAAAAATACTCCGGAAGAATATAAAACTTTGATGACGCAAGAAGAAGCTTCGCAATTAAAGCAATATATGAAGAGTGTGGTAGATTATGGAACAGCATCCGTATTGAGTGGACAGAGCTATACGGCGGCTGGTAAAACCGGAACAGCAGAATATAGTTCCGATAAGGAAAAGGATCATTCATGGTTTATCGGAATGTCGAATGTAGATAATCCAGAACTGGTCATCAGCGTGATTATTGAAGCTTCAGATGGTTCTGCAAAAGCCGTAAATGTGGCAAAACAAGTATTTGACGCATATTATTATTAATTCGGGGTTTATAGGAGTGGAAATATGCAGTACTATAGGCATTTGTATCTGACAGAAGGGCTGAAAAAAAAGAAGTCAAAGATCATTGAAAAACTGGAAAACAATAAATTCCAGATGAATATTCATATTGTGACGTTGGCAAACAATAAACAGAACCATTTGGAAATCTATCATTCCGCAGTGTTATTACAGCTGAATTTCCCTCATGATGATTTCTTTGTAGTTGGGATTGCAAAAGATTATGAGGATGCGTTGGAACTTGTGGAAGAAATTGTGCAGGAAGTGTATAATGAGACCAAAGGAGCAGATATTCGTTCCTATATATTAAGAAAAGAACAGGAAGAGTAAGATGCTACATATTCTATTGCTTATCTTGAAAATTCTAGGAATTATAATTGCAGTGATACTGGGGATACTGGTATTACTGGTTTGTATTGTCCTTTTTGTTCCTATCAGATACAAAGTAGAAGCTTCTTGTGATGGTACCCTTTCCGGAGTCAAAGCGAAAACCAGAGTGACTTGGTTGTTGCATCTGATAAAAATAACGGCATCTTATGAGGAGAAACAATTATTCTGGTGTATCAGGATTGCATGGAAGCATATTCAAAGTGAGCAGGAATCAACACAATCTGTGAAAGAAGAGGTGGAATCTTATGAAAAAGAATTGGAACAATTATTGGAGGAAGATGAAGAAGGAACTTCAGAGGAGTCGGAAAAGAAGCAGGAAGAAAGGCTGGAAGTCCACGGTAAAAGCGATCAAGACATTTCGGAAGAAATTAAAAAAGAACCCCAAATATCTGAAAGAATTACAGAAGAATTTCAAGAAGATCAAAAAGCAGTGGAAGAAGCAGAAACCTGTTTTGATGAGGCAAGGGAAGAATCTGATGATGGCAGTAAGAAAGAACGGAAGCGCATATGGCAGAAAATTGCAGGAATCTATCAGAAAGGTGTTCAAAAGATAAAAGATATCTATCGGAAGATTAAATGTACAATCAAAGGTTTCTGTGATAAAATAAAAGCATTATTAGAAAAGAAAGAGAAAATCTGCATGTTTCTCACGGATGAGATTCATAAAAAAGCGTTCCTCAAGGTGAAAGATGAGGTTTTTTGTCTTTTGAGGAAGCTAAGACCAAAGCGATTGGAAGCAGACATTCGTTTTGGTTTTGAAGACCCTTACAGAACAGGACAGTTACTTGCAGGATTTAGTATGCTCTATTCTTTCGTAGAAGACCATGTTAGGGTGGAACCAGATTTTGAAAATCAGATTCTGGAAGGCAACCTGCATGTAGCGGGAAAAATACGAGGCAGTTTTTTTATAAAACTTTTGTGGAGTCTTATCTGGAGCAGGGAAGTGCGAATGACGTATCGAGATATAAAGAAGTTTGAATTATAAGCATTTAGGAGGAAGAAAGATATGGCAGATAATAATTTTAAAGGAACGGTTGAGGCGCTCTTTCAAGGAATGGATGGAGTAGTATCCTCAAAGACGGTTGTTGGAGATGCAATTCATATAGGGGATACCATTATTCTTCCGCTGGTGGATGTATCATTTGCAATTGGAGCCGGAGCATTTAATGGAGATAAGAAAGAAAAAGGAGCCGGAGGATTGGGAGGAAAGATGACTCCTAGTGCAGTGCTTGTGATTCAGAATGGACATACTAAGCTTGTCAATGTAAAAAATCAGGATACGATTACCAAGATACTGGATATGGTACCGGACGTTATTGACAAATTTTCTTCGAACAAAGAAGATAAGATGACGGAAGAAGATGTTATGGATATTCTGGATGAGGCAGAGCAGGATTCTGATGGAAAATAGGATTAGTCATGAATTTGCATGAATTTGCATATATTATATAAAATGCAGGCAAAGGTGAAGACAATGAAGCGCGTGGTAGGTTTTGCCTTGTTCTGGGTAGCAGTTGGCATTATTCTGGCATTGATTTTGCCGAATACTTTTATAGAAGTGTTATGCATCTTGTTGTGTGTATTAGCAGGATATAACCTGTTCTGTTGTTAATACTTATTTCAAAGCATGATGCTAGGATGAATCGTGGATTTGTGCATTGTATTGATACTATAATCAAAGAAAAATGCAAATAATACTTGCAATTCATATATTCTTCTGTTACAATAACTAGTGTTGTGAGTCTGGAGAACAGACTATATATGAGCGTTAGGAGGTGCAGTCATGGCAAAATGTGCTATTTGTGAAAAGGGTGCTCACTTTGGAAATAATGTAAGCCACTCTCATAGAAAATCACCAAAGATGTGGAAATCAAATGTAAAATCTGTTCGTGTTAAAACAGAAAATGGAGCTACAAAGAGAATGTATGTTTGTACTTCTTGTTTAAAATCAGGCAGAGTTGAGCGTGCGTAATGAAGGTTAAAACTCAGATTTCGCTTTGGAATCTGAGTTTTTTATTGCCCATTAATTGATATAATAAAGTAATTTTGTAATACGAAGCATCAACGTTTTCGTATTGTAATATATAGAAAAAAAGAGTATAATATGCTTATTATTATGACTTCATAAGTTTAGAGAAGAATTGGAGGTTTTAGATATGAAGGGATGTATGAGTACAGATCTTGGTATTGTGACGATTGACTCTGAAGTGATTGCAAAATATGCTGGAACTGTGGCAGTGGAATGTTTTGGTATTGTTGGAATGGCTGCGGTAAATGTAAAAGATGGTTTGGTTCATCTGTTGAAAAAGGAGAGTCTGACCAGAGGAATTCAGGTGGGTATCTCAGATGATAATCATATCAGCATTAACTTCCATATTATTGTTGCATATGGTGTAAGTATTTCTGCTGTTACTGAGAATTTGATCAGTAATGTAAAATATAAAGTAGAAGAATTTTCGGGAATGCCGGTAGATAAGATCAATGTCTACATTGAAGGCGTCAGAGTCATCGATTAGTTAAGGAGGAGCATTAGAAGTGGCTACGAAAACTATAAGTGTGGACATGCTTGCAAAGATGTTTTTGGCAGGTGCACAGAATATTGAGGCAAAGAAAGAATTTATCAATGAATTAAATGTATTTCCGGTACCGGATGGAGATACAGGAACGAATATGTCACTTACGATTATGTCAGCAGCAAAAGAAGTGACTGCGTTGAGTAAACCTGATATGAAAGAACTGGCAAAAGCGATTTCTTCTGGATCCCTTCGTGGTGCACGAGGTAACTCAGGTGTTATCCTTTCACAGTTATTAAGAGGATTTACCAAATCTATCCGTGAGGAAAAAGAGATTGATGTTCTTGGATTGGCTGCTGCCTGCTCAAGAGCAAGAGATACTGCGTATAAAGCTGTTATGAAACCAAAAGAAGGTACGATTCTGACAGTTGCAAGTGGTATTGCAGATAAAGCGGCTCAGATGGCAGAAGAGACAGACGATCTTGAGGTCTTTATCCCAGCAGTCATTGAGCATGCTGAAGAAGTGCTTGCCAAGACACCGGATATGTTACCTGTATTGAAAGAAGCGGGAGTTGTAGATTCTGGCGGACAAGGTCTTTTAGAAGTTATAAAGGGCGCTTATGATGCGTTTTTGGGAAAAGAGATTGACTATAGTGCTATTTCCCCAAGCGCTGGTATGTCTGTGACGAAGATTAATGCACAGGATACAGCAGATATCAAGTTTGGCTATTGTACTGAGTTCATTATTCTGACAGAGAAGGAATTTACAGAAACAGATGAGCATGAATTTAAGGCATATTTGTCCTCTATCGGTGATTCTATCGTATGTGTCGCTGATGATGATGTGGTAAAGATTCATGTGCATACAAATGATCCGGGACTGGCAATTCAAAGAGCTTTGACATATGGACAGCTGTCGCGTATGAAAATTGATAATATGCGCGAGGAACATCAGGAAAAATTAATTCGTGATGCAGAGAAATTGGCCGCCGAAGAGGCTGAAAAAGAAGCACAGAAAAAAGCGAAAGAGCCAAGAAAACCGATGGGATTTATTACAGTATCTATCGGAGAAGGATTGAATGAGATATTTAAAGAGTTGGGAGCGGATTATATTATTGAAGGCGGACAGACAATGAATCCAAGTACGGAAGATATGCTGAATGCTATTGATCAAGTGAATGCAGATACAGTCTTTATATTGCCAAATAATAAGAATATTGTGTTGGCTGCAAATCAGGCAAAAGCATTGGTGGAAGATAAAGAAATCATTGTAATCCCGACCAAGACTGTACCGCAAGGAATTACTGCTATTATAAACTTTATGCCAGATGCAGATGCGAAGATGAACGAAGAGACAATGCTTGAAGAGATTCAACGTGTAAAATCTGGTCAGGTTACTTATGCTGTTAGAGATACTCATATTGATGATAAAGAGATTCATGAAGGCGATATTATGGGTATTGGTGATAAAGGAATTCTTGCAGTTGGAAAAGGAATTGAAGAGACTACGAAGGCAATGTTGGAGCAACTTGTAGATAAGGAGTCTGAATTGATCAGTCTTTATTACGGAGAGGAAGTCAAGGAAGAAGATGCGGAACAGTTGATTCAAGAGATTGAAGAATTGTATCCAGATGTGGATGTAGATGCACATTTTGGTGGACAGCCAATATACTATTATGTTCTTGCAGTTGAATAAATAAATCATCAGGTAGATAAAATAATATATAGGCAGGGCCAGATTTCTGTGACTGTAGGGCGTTGTCCCTTAGGAACGGAGCTGGCCTTTTTATTGCCATACAGTTGGAAAAATTTTCGATGGAAGGTTTTGCGGGTGGAGCATATATGATAGAGCAGACTAGTATCAAAGAAATCAAAGGAATTGGTGAGAAAACACAGAAGTTATTTGAAAAAGTCGGAGTCAGCACAGTCGGGGATTTGATTCGATACTATCCCAGAGGATATGATGTCTATGAAGATGCGGTGCCGGTCAGTGAGGTAGAAGAGGGAAGGACGCAGACGATAACTGGTACTGTCTATGGTCGTATACAAGTGTCCGGAAGTAGAAGTATGCAGGTTACTACACTGTATGTGAAAGACTTGACTGGTACAATAAAAGTTATCTGGTTTCGTATGCCTTTTTTGCGGAATACACTTGCAAAAGGTGGTGTGATTACTCTAAGGGGAAGAGTCGTGCGTAAACGAGATGGTTTGGTAATGGAACATCCGGAAATCTTTTATCCAAGTGAAAAATATAAGGAGAAATTGAACACTTTGCAGCCAATCTATGGATTGACAGCGGGATTGTCGAATAATGTGGTATCAAAAGCAGTCAAACAGGCTTTGGATGGTCTGGATCTGACACGAGAATTTTTGCCTGACAAAATACGAATGAGGTATGGACTGGCGGAATATAATTTCGCAATTCGTGGAATTCATTTTCCAGAGGATAAAGAAGTGTTCTATCATGCAAGAGAGAGGCTGGTCTTTGATGAATTCCTGGCATTTATTCTTACACTTCGAAAGCTAAAAGATAAGAATGAGAAGTTGGAAAATGAATATGTGATTTCCAAAAAACCAGAGGTAGAAGAGTTTATCCGGCGTTTACCATATCGTTTGACGAATGCGCAGAGAAAAGTGTGGGAAGAGATTGCTTCTGATATGGCATCCGTTACGACCATGTCTCGTTTGGTGCAGGGAGATGTTGGCTCAGGAAAGACAATCGTTGCAGTCCTGGCGTTGTTGAATACGGCATGGAATGGATATCAGGGTGCAATGATGGCGCCTACGGAAGTGTTGGCGAGGCAGCATTATGAATCGATTACGAGGTTATTTGAAGAATACGACATTCGGATAAAAGTAGAATTGCTGACGGGATCTATGACGGCAAAGGAGAAGCGCAGAGCTTATGATAGGATCGAGTGCGGATATGCGAAGATTATCATCGGCACACATGCGCTGATTCAAGATCGGGTTAATTATGATTGCCTTGCGCTGGTAGTTACAGATGAGCAGCACCGTTTTGGTGTGAAACAGCGGGAGACATTTGCCAAAAAAGGAAGAGTGCCACATGTGTTGGTCATGAGTGCGACTCCAATACCAAGAACATTGGCAATTATCTTGTATGGTGATCTGGATATTTCTGTGATCGACGAATTGCCGGCAAACCGACTCCCAATAAAAAATTGTGTGGTAGATACCAGTTACAGGAAAACAGCCTATTCATTTATGAGAAAACAAGTGGCCGAAGGGCGCCAATGTTACATTATTTGTCCAATGGTGGAGGAAAGTGAACATCTGGAAGTTGAAAATGTAATTGATTATGCTTCTGCACTACAAGAAGAAATGGGAGAAGAAATCAATGTATCTTATCTTCATGGGAAGATGAAACAGACAGAAAAAGATGACATTATGGAGCGATTCGGAAAGAATGAGATCCAGATTCTGGTATCAACAACGGTTATTGAAGTGGGAATTGATGTACCAAATGCAACGGTTATGATGATCGAGAACTCAGAACGTTTTGGATTGGCACAACTTCATCAGCTTCGCGGCAGAGTAGGGAGAGGGAAATACCAGTCTTATTGTATCTTTATGACTGGTTCAAAATCAAAAGAAACCAAAGAAAGGCTGGATATATTAAATAAGTCAAATGACGGGTTTAAGATAGCAAGTGAAGATCTTAGACTTCGTGGACCTGGTGATCTCTTTGGAATTAGACAGAGTGGACTGATGGATTTTAGACTTGGCGATATATATCAGGATGCCCGGATATTACAGATGGCAAATGAAGCCGCTGATACCCTTACAGAGTCTGCGTGTGATTGGTTGAAAAATCTTCCAAATTATGAAGGAAATACTAGTGTAATAATCTAAATCCTCCATATACTATGATTGTAACAAAACCAAAAGTTACAAAGTTACCAAAAGGAGGAGTATAACAATGACAAGTTCATCAAACAGAGCAGCCGTGCCTGAAGCAAAAGGCGCATTAGACAAGTTTAAATACGAGGTTGCAAACGAATTAGGCGTACCGTTAACAGACGGTTACAACGGAGACCTGACATCTAGACAGAATGGTTCTGTTGGTGGTTATATGGTTAAAAAAATGATCGAACAGCAGGAAAAACAGATGGCTGGTAAATAAGAAAAATGAATGAAATTGGGACGTAGACTTTTTACAAAAGTCTACGTCCCAAATTTCATTTTGTGGTGTACCTAAATGAAAAATGTGGTGTACCTAGATGAATAAATTGTAAAAAATTGTCGATAAAAAATATGATATTTTGATAAAAAATCAGACAAATTATTTGAGATTTATGACAGTTTATGATAATCTATATATACAAAATGTTACAGAGATTTGTAGAGGTTATGATAAGGGTTCAATTGGACAATCTGTCCAATTTAATAAGCGGAAATACATATGATATGAATTCCGCTTTCTTTCTCCACAAAATGTGGAGTCTATATGGGCAGGATGGCGATATTGCCACCTGCTCTTCTTTTTTCGAATTTTAGTGAATGACAGAAAATGTTCTATTCGTCCCAGCCTTCATAAAAACGGATGTTTACGGATATATTTCTTACAATATCGCCTTCTTTAAGTTCGATATCGCTAATATCTGAGACATAGGGCATTAAAGGTTCTTCTTCGGATAATTCTAATGTAATCCAATCGCGGGCGGCTTCATTTGCACTGTCAATGGCATCATCCAAGGTTTCACCTTCTCCGTAGCAACATTCTAAATCTGGAAAGTACCCTTTGTATTTTCCATCTTCTGTCTTATGGAATACTGCGGGATATATAAATTTCATAATGTTCCTCCTATAAACTTTTTTCGAAATCTATTATAGGAGTTTTATAAGAAGAAAACAATAGTAAAATCGTATGCATGTATTTGGAATAATTTGTTTAGGCTGTTATTAGAATGGTAGTAATAGACGAATATCCAGAAGGAGTTGTTGTATGAAATTTGTTCTGGCAGTAATCCTAAGCGTCGCATTATGTGTACATCCTGTATATGCTATGGAGATAAGAGGGCCAATTTTGTACACGGATGTGCAAGAAACAACAAATACGCAGGAAACAACAGAAAGTCCGAAGGAGGAATCAATTATAGTTAGTGCACCCTCGGCAATCTTGATGGAGGCTTCGACAGGACAGGTCATTTATGAAAAGGATGCTGATACACAGAGACCACCAGCCAGCGTTACAAAGGTGATGACTTTACTCTTGATCTTTGATGCACTAGAGGAAGGAAAGATTAGTTTAGAAGATGAAGTGACAACTTCAGAATATGCGGCATCTATGGGAGGTTCACAGGTGTTCCTGGAGCCTGGCGAAGTGCAAACGGTTGATACATTGATAAAAAGTATATCTGTTGCAAGTGCTAATGATGCCTGCGTAACAATGGCGGAGTATATCTGTGGCAGTGAAGAGGCATTTGTAGAGCAAATGAATAAGAGGGCAGAAAAACTGGAAATGAAAAATACACATTTTGTAAATTGTAATGGACTAGACGCAGAAGGACATCTGACGACTGCGCGAGACATTGCGTTAATGTCAAAAGAGTTGATTACTACATATCCTCAAATATACGATTATTGCAAAATCTGGATGGAAAATATCACACACACAACAAAGAAAGGTACTTCTGAGTTTGGATTGACTAATACCAATAAACTAATTCGACAATATGAATATGCGACAGGTTTAAAAACCGGTTCGACTAGTCAGGCAAAATTCTGTGTATCTGCAACTGCGCAGAAGAATGAGATTGATTTGATTGCGGTGATCATGGCGGCAGATGATAGTAAAACGCGCGTAAAGGATGCAATTACACTTTTCAATTATGGATTTGGAAAATGTAATAAATATAAAGAGGAGCATATGGAAAAATTAGCCCCTGTATCTGTACAACGAGGTGTGAAAAAAGAGGTAAAAATAGAACAGAAAGGCGCCTTTTCCTATATAGATACGACTGGTTCTGACTTAAATTCCATAGAAAGGAAGATAGTCATTGACTCGAAGATAAAAGCACCTGTGAAAAAAGGTGATAAATTGGGAGAAATTCAATATTATTTGAACGGAGATCAAATTGGAGAAAGAGATATTCTGGCGATGGAAACGGTAGAAGAAATTACTTATAAGAGTGCGTTGGAAGGGGTTGCAAAAGAGTTGTTGCTTTAGATG
>NZ_JBNPOQ010000021.1:0-37783 GCF_050315235.1 Bariatricus sp. SGI.019
ATATGGTGAATCATATTTTGATATTCTTCCATGTCTTTTAGTACTGTAAACGCAGAATGCGACAATGCCTGCACTACATTCTGTCTGACAAATGCTCTGTCCCTTGGCGTCTGGTCTCCAAGTGGAAGCTGCTCAATCCACTCCTCCAATCGATCAAAGTAAGCATCCCCATGAAGAAACACCTGCTCACTCTCCAGAAGTGAACATACACATTGCTCAAAATGCTTCAGTTCCTCCAATGCTTCTTCTCTCTTATCTTGAACCGCATAGACAACTGCCATCTGATAATAACATTGGGCCGCCTGATTCGGGTGAAGCTGTTCTAACTGATACAGCTTCATCATTCCTTTCATACGCCGTATCGTCTCTTCACATCGTTTCATATCCTGCATGTACAGGGATAGGTCTGACATTGCTGTATTCACCAGCTTTAACATAGAAAGATACTGTCGGATCTGCGTATAACTTTTCGCTTTTTCCAGTTCTCCTGCCATCTGGTATGCCTGTATCAGAAGCATATCATTTTGTTCCGATATCTGAAACGAATCTGCCACAGGTTCCAGCATTTCAATAACTTCTGCCATATTACCCATCTGAAGTTTTATTACTGCCTTCATAGATATGGCATCGTTACAGATACCGACATCACTGCACCGTTCCAGAATCCGGTCACAGATTACCACTGTTTCCCGCAGGATCTGCTGTCTTTCTTCTTCCGTCTCTGCCAGCATGAAGTGATTCAGATGCAAGACACATACCTGCATAAGGAACGGATAACAGGAATAATATCGATGAGTCAGTTCCCGGACTTTATCCATCGCTTCCTGAAACGGCATTTTTGTAAAATTGTTCGTAAGCTCCAGATAACAACGGCGGATCTGCTCCTTAGACATCTGCGCTTCGTACCCCATCAGTTCATCTACCGTCACATCGAACAGCGCTGCCAGCTGCGGCAGCAACATGATATCCGGTGTACTCTGCTGATTCTCCCATTTTGACACCGAAGCTTTTGTAACTCCTATAAAATCCGCCACCTCTTCCTGCGTCATTTTCCGCTCACGCCGCAGCCGGACTATATTGTCTGATAAATGAAATCCATACATAAAAAATTCGCCCTCCTTACTATATATAGTATCAGAGGACGAATGACGCTTCAATGGAGCCATACGATACTTTATGAAATTAAATCAACCAACAGGAAACTTTTCTGGTTAACGTTTTTTCTCAAACACATAACGTGTCGCAATCTCTACAATCAGGAATCCAAATGCAATCGCCATGCAGGTCTGTCCCAGTAATATCGTCTGTTCTCTTGCCATCACATAATCTGACTGCACGATTCCATGCATCATATAGAATAACGTTGCTCCCGGTATCACGGGCATAATAGATGTTGTAAGAAAAATGGTAGCCGGAGCCTTATGTATTCTGGACATTGCATAGGCATATGCCGCCACAAAAGTCGCTCCTGCCATGATGGCTGGCAGATTATTTCCATAGAAATGAATCACCAGCAGATAACAGCCACAGTTAACCAATCCTCCCACGCCTGCCCAAAAGGATTGTCTGGGTGCAGCCCGGAATACCAATGCAAATCCCATACTGGCCACACCGCAGGATATCAGCTGCACCACCACACTTGGCGCAATATACATCTCATAGATGTTACCCTCAAATAATAACATGGCAAGACCTGTCCCACATGCAATTGCAACCGCACCCAGACAGGCATGAATAATATTCAGGATCCCTGAAATATATGCACGGTCCAGAACATCCCGGATTCCATTTGCCACACCCAGTCCACTGATCAGAACCATATTCAATCCTAATATAATCCGATCCGGATGATGACCCAAGCCGAATTCTGCTGCCAGAAAAACTGCCGCCGATGACAGGAATGCAATGATAATATTGTATACTACAAGGTTATTCTCCTTTTTATCAAGAATATCTCCCAGATAAACTTCCACCAGTGTACAGATTACAATACCGACACAACTGTCCACAAAATCACAGCCAAAGTAGACACCGAATCCGACACCACCCAAGATTGCCGCCAGATAGCGAAAATAGACCGGCTGTGGCTTTCGGTTCATGACTTCCTCGTATTTCTCATGAATCTCTTCCACTGAAGGACGATTTTTACAGATATAACGGGACAGATTATTCAGATAATCCAGTCGGTCATAATTGAATCCCGTCTTATGTACCCTTCGAATCTGTGTGATATACGATCCTCCTACTGGTTTGATTGTTGCCTGGATATTACTCTGAATCACGAACACATTGCACTGTTCGACATCATAACTTTCCATCATACGATAGATACTGTCCTCTGCACGATTCGTCTCCGCACCACATTTCACCATTTCTTTTCCTATATCCAAGACCTCATTCAGCAAAGCTTCATAATCCATAACATTCCTCCGACCATAACAACTAACATTCATAGCTATTATAGCCTATCTCTGCTGTTTTCTCAAATATTATTCCGTTCCTGAATTTCCTTTATAATTTTGTTATATACTTTTTTATTCAGGCGATAGAAATATAATACAAGTGCTGTAATAATCCATAATACTCCAGGTACTGTCGTAAAAGCGTGTTTGATTACAGCTAATACAGCTGCATTCTGCTGCTGATTCGCTACGTATCCAAAAACTCCAAGAATTCCTGCCAGTACAGAAGTTCCTATTGCCATTCCAACTTTATTTCCCAAAGAAATAAATGCATACTGAAAACCATCATTACGAAGTCCTGTTTTCCATTCCCCATATTCTACACAATCCGGAACAATCGCATAAATAGCGGTATTGAAACCAGAGAAGAAAAACTGTGCCAAACAAGAAAACAGATAAAACGGAACCGGAGACTCTCCAGCCGTAAAAAAGTACATGCTGATTATACTAATTCCAGTCAGCAACGCAAAGATAGAAGCGGAACGGCCTTTGTTATTTGTCCATTTAAACACAAGTGGAAAACAGGCAGCCCCAATAATGGAAGGAATGATAATAAACAACGAGTATGTACTAAATAATGCCTTATTTCCTTCTACATAAGTAAAATAATACAATGCATCTGCATTTCTTCCATACAAAGTTACTCCAAATAAAAACTGTCCTGCTACGGCAATCATATATGGCTTATTCTTTGCTACCGCGGATAACTGTACGTTTAAAGATATTTTTTTCTTTTCCGGCACTTCCACCACTTCTTTTGTTTTGGCAAAGCAAAAGATATGACAGATTGCAAAAATGCATCCATATAAAATGGCAATCAAAAGATAGCCTCTTTTATCGTTTCCATTTCCCAGTGCTGTAATCAGTGGAACCGTTACAATATTAATAATTCCAATCGCAACCATAGCACTTACTGAACGAAAAGTATTGATTTTTGCACGTTCTTCAATATTCTGTGTCATAGCTCCACATAAGGTACCATAAGGAATATTCACACATGTATACCCTAAGACAAGAATACAATATGTAATTGCCATATAGATAATCTTTGCTGTAGGTGACCAGTTTGGATGTGCCCAGAATGTCAGCATTAATACAATAGCAGTCAAAGGTGCACCTATCAATAGCCAAGGACGATACCTTCCCCATCTGGTATGCGTCTTATCGCTTAACCCTCCAATAACCGGATCATTAATTGCATCCCAAAAACGGGAAAATAACATCAATCCTGCCACTGCTGTCATACTGATACCAAATACATCCGTATAAAAAATCATTAAAAAGTTTCCCACAAACATCTAGCTAAAATTACATCCTACATCGCCCATTCCATAAGCAATTTTGCTGATTAAAGGGACCTTTACATTCGTATCTTTCTGCTCCATATGAACCTCCTATTTACCCTGTCTTTCTTCTGATATACGAATCACTGCTTTTACAATATCCGCTTTGTTATTCACGCTGTAATCCATTGCTTTCTGTACATCGTCTAATCCAAATACATCTGTTACAATTCCTTTCAGATTGACTTTTCCAGAAGCAACTGCATCAATTGCCATTGGATAAATATGACGATAACGGAAGACTGTCTTAAAAGTCAATTCCTTGTCTAATGCAAGGCTCATTGGCAGAGTCATCTCTCCACTCTTACTATATCCCACCAATACGATCGTAGCGCCTTTTTTGGTCATGTGGATGGTCTGTACAGTTGTCAACTGTGTTCCTGCTGTTTCAATTGCCAGATCACATCCTTTTCCATCTGTCAATCTTCTAACTTCTTCTACAGCATCTTTTTCTTTTCCGTTAATCACACCATCTGCACCTAATTCCATTGCTTTTTCGAGACGTTTTTCCATAATATCAACTACATATACTTTTGACACACCCATAGCTTTTAACGCCATCATCGTTACAAGGCCAATACATCCTGCTCCCATCACTACTGCTGTCTGTCCTGTTCTCGCGCCACCCTGCATTGCAGCATGAAATCCTACAGCCAGCGGTTCAATCAGAGCGCCTTCAAGCGTACTTACATTATCTGGCAGTTTGAAACACAGATCAGCCTCATGCGCCACATATTCCTGGAAAACTCCATCCACCGGAGGAGTTGCAAAAAACACAACGTCCGGGCACAGATTATAACGACCCGTCTTACAAAATTCACAATGTCCACAAGTCTTTCCTGGTTCCAGCGCTACCCGATCTCCGACTTTCAGATGCTTTACACTCTTTCCAACACTTACGACAGTTCCGCCCGGTTCATGCCCAAGCACAAACGGTGGTTCAACGACATAATCTCCAATTGCTCCTGTCTCATAATAATGCAAGTCACTTCCACAGATTCCTACATATTCTAACTTTACTAACACTTCATCATCTTTAGGAGTTGGAATCTCTCGCTCTTCAAATCCCATTTTACCAATTCCAAGCATAACCGCAACCTTCATCTTTTCATTCATTTGAAATACCTCTTCTTTCCTTTTACTTCTTTATACACTTTATTAAATAGTTTTATTATGTATTTAATATTATGTCTTCACTTTTATTTTGTCAACATGATATTAGACATTTCCCGCTTTTCGTCAGTATCGCCAAATCCAAGATTCTACTTTTGTAAAAATTGCATTAAAAAAAGAGATTCCTTTTTTGAAATCTCTCTTATTAATATCCACTCTGTTATATTTGCTCCACAAACATCTCGATCACTCTAAGAGATGCTCCTACTGCTGCTGCCTCTACCTTATAAGTACAATTTTGTACATATCTGGTATTCTCCTCAAAAGTATTTCTCTGAGAGACCTTCTCCCATATATCCTGAATATAGTCTCCCGCATAGCTTCCCACATAACCACCTAAAACAATATCACAATCTAATACCATGTGAATATTATTGATTGCTACGGCAAGATATGTGATATACATATTCCATGCATCAACAAATTCTTTTTCTCCTTGTTTCAGACCCGTAAAAAATTGTTCTAACTTTCCGCCTGTCATATCGGACAAACAAGATGCTGAACAATATGCATCCAGACACCCTTGCTTACCGCAGTAACAGGGCTTTCCGTCCATCACGACCGTCATATGACCAACTTCTCCACATCGGAACGCCTTCCCTTGTATCAATTCTCCATTATTAAAAATTGCTCCTCCCACGGAATTACTTAAAGAAAGATAAAAAAATCGATCTTGGCATTCTGATCGAATTCCTTCTGCATACGCTCCCGCATTCGCATCATTTAAAAAGAAACACGGATAAGAGAAAAATTGACTTACATAATCAAAAGACAATTCCTTAACTCCCAAGATATGCGAATAAGTGACCATTTCTTTATCAAAATCAACAATACCAGGAAATGATATTCCTACTCCCAGTATCTTTTCTCTGTCAGCATCGCTTTCATCTAAAAATTGTTCCAAGATTTCACTCAATTCGCAGTAATACTCTCTCTGCGCAATGAAAGGCTTATAGATGCGCACATATCTCAAAATCTCTCCTTTTAAATTAGTAAGCACTAAGCTGATATGATTTTTTGTAATATCTAATCCTACAGCCTGTTTTGCATTTGCAACTGCGGATAATGCCTTTGCTCGTCTTCCTCCTGTGGATTTTAACTCTCCCACTTCTTCGACTAAACCCTTTTCAATCAGTTCTTTCGTAATCTGTGTCACAGTAGGAAGACTCATCTTTGTTTCATAAGAAATATCTGGATTTGACACAGTCTCATGCCCGCAGATAAAACGGTAAACGCGGTTTCTATTATTTCTTTTTACTTCAATATTCGTTACTTGCTTTTTATTCATTGCACACCTCTATACTTTATTAAAGTATTTTCATTAGTATAACATATGAATGAAAAAAGCAAAATACTTATTTCCAGATAACATTCGCCTTTTTCCTTGGTGCGGTCCGAACATAGTGTACATCTGGATAGCCAAGCAGCATACATGCTTTAATCGTTCTATCCTCAATACCCAGCCATTTTTTTAATTCAATATTAGCATTCGCAATCCTTGCCAGATATCCATTATATAGCGTGCCCAGTCCCAATGTCTCTGCCATAGTCTCCATATTCTGAGCGGCCAGTCCGGCATCCAGCGGCCATTCAGAAGTAATAAACACTACAGCCGGCGCATTCCTGAACAAAAAGTCATCCTCTGGATTCGCTTTTCTTCGCCGATTAAAAGCTACAAACGGAAGTAGCTCTCTCGCTATAGTTTTCTTTTCCTGCTGTTCCAAGCCATTAATATAATCCCAGACCATGGACTTTAATTGTTCCAGTTCTTCCTGAATGAATATAAAACAACAATCCTGATTATTTTTTGCTGTAGCTGTATATCGTCCCGCCTGCGCCAATAATTCCATTTTACACTGTTCTACTCTCTCTTGCTTATAATTACGAATACTTCTTCTAGACTTAATACTTTGAAGCAATTGCTCTGAATCTAATTGAGAGTTCTCTCCTTTGCATGACTCAACATCTTCCATCTCATATTCTGGTATAGACACAGCTCCAACAGGGCAGATTGCTACGCAATGTCCACATTGAATACATTCTTTTTTAATGCTCGCTTTGCCATCCTTAATCTCAATATTCGTAGCAAGACAGTCCACACTACACATCCCACAGCCAATACATTTCTCCAAATCAATTTTTACCATGAAAATACACCACTTTCTAGCTATCATTTACCTACTTTAGACATCAAAACCACGTTCTCGACATGAGTACAAATTCAAATCATATCCCCACATAATCACGAAAATATTGGCTATATCTATACAGCACTAATACCGTTCGTGCATCCATTTTACCACAAAATATATCATCAATTTTGCATCACCCTGATGCAAAATCTACTCTTCTTTCTCACCGTCAATATTCTCTTCCCCTACTATACCAGCTTCCAATGCTTGATATTCCTGATTTAACTCCCTCAATAATTCTTCTTCACTTGGTAAGTATAATTTATATTTAGAAGCAAAAATTTGTGTTTCATTTTCTGGCAACGTATATTTGACCACAGATTCACTTTTGTCCGCACATAACACAATACCAATCGGTGGATTATCTCCCTCATTCATAAGCTCTCGTTCATAATAATGAACATACATCTGCATCTGCCCTAAAATCCTGATGTGTTAAATCCCCAACTTTCAAATCAATCAAGACAAAGCATTTTAAGATGTAATTATAAAATACAAGGTCAATTCTAAAATGACGTCCATCGAACGTTATTCTTTTCTGTCTTGCGACAAATGAAAATCCTCTGCCAAGTTCCAAAAGAAATTTTTGTAAATGTGTAATTAACGCTTGTTCTAAATCACTTTCATAAAAATCATCATTAGGAGCCAGTCCAAGAAATTCCAACACATATGGGTCACGAATAACATCTTCTGGTTTTTTCGCCGACTCTAGTGTCTGAATTTCCGCTGCCACTTGCTCTTTATTTTTACTGGATAATAGCCTTTCATAAAAGAAAGAATTTATCTGGCGCTCAAGTTGTCTGGTACTCCATTGAGATTTTACAGCTTCCTGCATATAAAATTCTCGTGCATTTTCATTCTCCACTCGCATCAGATGCCGATAATGCGTCCAACTCAATTCGCTACGCAGTGCGTAGCCATTTGGAAACGTTAAATAAAACTGCCGCATATTTTTCAAGTTTGCGACGGTAAATCCTTTTCCAAAATCTTGAGTCATTTGTTTCGATAATTCTTTCAATAAACCTGTCCCATACTCTGCCTTTTCATTACCGCCCTGTTCTTCTATGATTGATTTTCCGATATTCCAGTATGCTTCAACCATTGCAAAGTTGGCAGTTTGATAGACTTTATTTCTTGCCGTATTCAAAATATTTTTTATTTCATCATAAAACTTTTGATTCATACACAATCTCCTCCATCTAAAACTTTTATATGTAGGAAATAAAATATATTATACTTTTTTATTTAATTTGTAACAATAATGGCAACAGTGCAATTCCCACATCAACACCTTTATCTGCAATCCACTTAATTATCTCTTTTGCATTTTCCCACTTTTTTGACCTTCGTTCTGAAGATTTAACAATTGCTTCCAGTTCATCTATTCTACTTAAAATTTCCCTTATTTCAGCATCGGGTAGTGCTGACATATTTTCAATTTCCCTTCTAACAGTATCAAAAGAAATATTAATATCAACTTTGTTTTGATTTGTATTTGTTATTTGTATCATTGGTACGTTTTGCGGAATCCATTCTTTTAACGAAGAATAACCTAAGGCTTTAAATGATAACATTTTATTATATATTTGATTTAAATCATGAAATAATTCCGCTCCTGATAATTCATCATAAAATTTGCAATTTTCTGCATATCCATACAAGCCATCACTAAATTGAGGTATATCTGTCTGTTCTTTTCCTCAACCTCTCGCCTCATTGCCAGCAGGTTTTCTTCTGCCCGTTTGTCATATGCTTCTGCCATAATTCTTTCGCCCGACAGGAGTTCGTTGACGTTAATTTTCAGAAGTTCACACAGCTCCAACATAATCCCGGAATCTGGCATAGACTTTCCAGTCTCCCATTTTGATATCGCCCGGTCACTGATTCCGAGCTTCTCGGCAAGGACTGCCTGAGTCATGCCCTGTTCCTTTCTGCAGGATGCTATGAATTTTCCAATATTGATTTGATCCATATCGGGCACCTCCTTTCATGACTCAAGCATAGCCGGTATCATCATATTTTTACAAGAACCGTAGGTTGATTTCCTGCAACTCTACCGCTGGTTGAGTGCAGAAAAGCTCATTTTACTTTAACTTCGCATATAGAAACAAATCATAAATTTGCCCATTTTTATAAACAGCACTTTTCTGTGTGCCTTCCCGTATAAAGCTATTTTTCTCCAGCACTCTCTGTGATGCCACATTCGGAGCATATACAAGCCCTGTGATGCGGATGATATCTAATTCCAAAAAAGCTGCGACACAAATCTGACGAACAGCTTCTGTCATGATTCCCTTTGACCAGCAATCTGTCAAGAGCAGATACCCGATCTCTCCGTCCTTGCAGTAGACATCTGATTTTTGCTCAACTGAGATGTTTCCGACAATTTTACCATCAGCTACAATTGCTCGAAAAATACCGTCCTTTCCATCGTGCTCAGATACCATTCCTAACCACCAATCCGCTGATTCCTCGGTATAAGGATAGGGTAATCGGTTTGACAGATAGGAGCGATCCACTTCATTGCAAATCTTTATAAGTTCAGGCTTAAACTCATGTGTCCACTTTTCCAATATTACATTCATTCTTGTCACGCTTTCCTTATAGGATGTCTGATCACCGTTTTTAACTTCTCCGGCGCAACCTTTCTGGCATCACTCAGATAAATTTCATGATGCAAACGCTGCTCTGTAATATCCAGAACATAGCCCTGCTGCTCCATGTATTCATGCATAAGTGCGACAGTGGCAGGCTCATCGTCATAAGAACCGATGTGTATGCACTGAACGCACAAGCCCTCATCATAGGTCAGAAATTCGACCTTTGAAAAGTCTGTCTTTTTCTTCTTGGTAGCTTCCTCAATCGCCCAGTCAAAATCAACCTTTGTAACGAAATCTGGCAAACGAATGACGGAGATCCACTCGAAGTTTTCTTTGTGAGCATAGTCGATCCCGGCGACACCATCCTGCCACCAGAATCCTTCCAGCGGAGGGACTACATAATCGAAATAACCATCAATCTGGTGATCTCCCTTTTTGCTCATCTTGATCGTGAAGGCGATACCATAGAGCAGCCCGATAGACTGCTTATACTCTCCATCCTCCGCGTTCGGATCGCCATGTCCGCGAACCGCAATATAGTTCATGCCCGGAATAGTCACGATAGACGGTTTATTCTTTGGCATGTAGAATTCCTTATACTCTTTTTTATAATCAAAAGCCATAACGCTTCCTCCTATTTTTCCTGACATCTATCTCACAGCCACAACTACCCCAACATCTAACTCGGCAACTCAACTTATTGACATCTATCGTGGCAACTCAACTCTCACACTTTTTGAGCTGATTTACCCTTGGATAAGTTACCGCGAAGCATTCGTCCTGTCCGATTCCAAATTCGCTCGATTGCCAGAAAACCGCAGTATTACTGGGCTTTCGCGGCTATTATTCTGTAACCTTTGACATCAATACTACCGTCTCAACGTGATCGCAGAACGGGAACATATCAACCGGCTGTATCTTCTCCACCTTATACCCATGCTTCACCATATATTTCAGGTCTCGTGCCAGTGTCACAGGATTACAAGATACATATACAACTTTCTTCGGTCCCATCTGCGCAACCGATGACAGGAATTTCTCATCACTTCCGGCTCTCGGAGGATCCATGAATACAACATCCACCTTCTGGTGCTTTTTTGCCATATCTACCATGAACTTTCCTGCGTCGCCCTGACGGAATTCTATATTGTTCATCTGATTCTCTTTGGCATTCATCTTAGCATCCCGCACCGCATCCTTATTCAGTTCTATCCCCAGGACATGTTTTGCCTGCTTTGCTGCCACCATACCGATAGTTCCGATTCCACAATATGCATCGATTACGCTTTCTTTTCCCTGAAGGCCGGCATATTCCATGGCGGTCTGATACAGGACTTCTGTCTGTACGGGATTGACCTGATAGAAAGACTGTGGGGAGATACGGAAGGTACATCCACACAGCGTATCCCGGATAAATCCCGGTCCATAGATAACCTTTTCTTTTTCTCCCAGTACCATACTCGTCTGCTTATCATTAACATTCAGAATGATTGTGGTGATCTCTGGATGTTCCTTCCGAAGCGCTTTGATGAAATTATTCTTTGACGGAAGTATTGGTGAACCCAGTACCAGGATAACCATGATTTCTCCTGTCTGGAACCCTCTTCTGACCATCACATGGCGAAGGAGGCCGTATCCGGTATCTTCATCGTACGTCTTAATCTTAAAGGACTTCAAAAGATGCCGGATCGTCCGAATGATCTCCTGACTCTTTTTATCTTCGATCATACAGTCTTCCACTGCAATCACACGGTGCGTATTGGCCTGATAAGTACCGGAAATAATATTACCGCGTCTGTCCCGGTCAAAAACAGCATGTACTTTATTCCGATAATAATATGGATCTTTCATGCCGATGATCGGACTTACTTTACAGAATTTCTTCAGAAGCTGTTCTTCCTGTTTCTGTTTCCTTTTCAACTGTTCTTTATAAGGCATTCCCTGATATACACATCCTCCACATTTCTTTGCCACCGTGCATACAGAATCTTGTTTTTTTACTTTCTTTTCTTCCATGTGTTCCCCTTATCTCTTCCTCTTCTATGCCCGTATTGCCCAACGCATCTTTGTAGAACGTGCACGAGGGTTTCTTGCACATTCTTCTGCGGAAGAACGAATCACATCGTTGGCAATGTCACTGTAGATTCCCATTTTTTTGAAATTTTTAAACGACTTCTTCACAAGACGATCTTCGCCTGAATGGAAGGTAAGTATTGCCACTCTTCCTCCAGGTGCAAGTACATCCGGCAGTTTTTCCAGGAATTCATATAAGACCTCAAACTCGCGGTTTACATCAATGCGCAATGCCTGAAATGTTCTCTGACATGCTTTTTTCACGGCTTCTTTCCGTTCATTTTCCGGGAGAAATCTCAATGCTTCTTCAATTGCTTCTTTTAGTTGAATCGTTGTCTCAGGACATTTTCCTTTTCGCCTCCAGGACATAATTGTCTTGGTAATCTCTTCTGCATATGGTTCATCCGAATTTTCTTCCAACATTCCTTGCAGCTCTTCATCTTCTACTTCCAGCAGTCGTTCTGCTGCGCTGATTCCCTTTTCTGGATTCAGCCGAAGATCCAACGGTCCTTCGAATTTATAGGTAAATCCACGGTCAGGATTGTCGATCTGCATGGATGATACACCGAGATCCGCCAAAATGAAATCAAATTTTCCCACTTCTTCTGCCACTTTATCAATCTCAGCAAAGTTCTGAAGGCGAACCGTCAGAATATCTTCTCCATAACCGGCCTTTCTCAGCCGTTCTGTTGTTTTCACAGACTCAATCGGATCAACATCCAGAGCATAGATATGCCCTTTGCCATCTAGGCATTGTAACATCTGCTGCGTATGTCCGCCGTAACCCAGTGTTGCATCCAGGCCCTTCTGCCCTGGCTGAATCTTGAGGAAATCTAAGATTTCCTTTACACAGATTGAAATGTGCATCCCTGCCGGAGTACTACCCTTTTGGATAACCTTTTCAATCGTATCTGCATATTTTTCTGGATTCAGTTCTTTGTATTTCTCACTATATTTTTTTGGATGTGTCCCGGAATAACGGGGACGTCTCTTATGAACCTTTTCCTGCTGTTCCATGCGTAGGCTCCTTTCCTTCATAACATCTGTGATTTATTGCTGTTATTTTACTTTATTCTGCTCAATCTGTCTATTGCCCTCTACCTTTTTCGCAATCTGTCTGACACACAGATAACATGTTGGTATGATATAACAGCATGCGGTAATCCATGCGGATTGGTCTGTGAAGCAGATTGCTGTATAGCCAAAGCGTTGAACGAACCCCAGACTTACGATACACCGGGCAAACATTTCCGTAACTCCGGAAAAAACTGCCCGTCCAGAATATCCTAATCCTTGTGTGCTCATACGGCACACGTTCAGAATTCCCAGACTCCAGTAAAAATATCCCATGCAGCGCAGATACTTCGCTGCTGCGTCTAATACTTCCACCTCTTCTTTGCTGATAAAGATCATGGATAAGTTCCGTCCTTCAAATATCAACAAAAGTCCTACCAGGCCTCCATACAATACACCAACTGCCGCAGTCTGCAGAATTCCTTTTCGGATACGGTCTATCTTGCCTGCTCCCAGATTCTGCCCACAGAATACGGAGGCGGCTGTTGCGAGAGCATCAAATGGGCACATAGTGAATTGCTTGATCCTTACTCCTGCAGTAAATCCTGAGACACAGACGCTTCCTAAGCCATTATTTGCTGACTGCATGACCATACTTCCAATTGCCGTAATCGAATATTGTAATCCCATCGGAATTCCCATGGCCAGAAGATTCTTTGTAACTGCACCATTCCATCGACAATTCCGGTGTGATAACTTCAGAACTTCCACACGTTTCCATATAAATACCAGACACAAAATACCGCTGACAGCCTGCGCAGTTATGGTCGCAGCCGCTGCACCGGCACATCCTAAGCCAAGCACCATAATACAGAATAAATCCAGCAAAATATTCAATCCTGTGGAAATCGCAAGAAATACAAATGGCGTTCTGCTATCTCCTACTGCCCTCAAAATGCTGGACAATAGATTGTAGAGTAACGTAAATGGAATTCCCAGGAATATAATCAATAAGTACTGATATGCATTCTCATAGATATCCTCCGACACCGACATGATGTGCAAGATTTTCGCACACAAAAGTGCGCAGACCGTTGTGATGATACATGCAAAAAACACGGTCAAGACAACTGCGTGGAAAATATATTCCCTCATCTTCTCTAATTTCTCAGCGCCAAAGAACTTCGCTACCGGCACACTGAACCCTGCACAGATCCCGATACAAAAACCAAGTACCAGGAACTGCACGCTGCTGGATGCTCCTACACTGGCCAGCGCTTTTGTTCCCAGTACCCTTCCTACAATCGCAGCATCTATCAGATTATATGTCTGCTGCAACAGATTGCCAATTAATAGCGGAACGGCGAACTGTAAGATCAATCTTAACGGTCTGCCTTCCGTCATACTTTTTGTCACAATCATTCATCTCTTTTCTCAATCAAATCATTTGGCTCTATCCCACCAGCATTACCAGTGTTCCGCCAACAATACAAAGCAGCCCAAAGAGAGCCTTTTTCGATAATTTTTCTTTAAATACAATATAAGAAAATATAATAGAAACTACAATACTTAATTTATCAATCGGTACGATCAGGCTGGCTGGTCCAGTCTGTAAAGCCCGGTAATAGCACAGCCAGGAAGCACCGGTTGCAAAACCGGACAGCACAATATATCTCAGCTCTTTTCGGTCCAGATACCTTACATCGTTCTGCTTTTTTGTCACAAACACAACCACCCATGCCATAATCAATACGACAATCGTTCGAATCGCAGTTCCAAGGTTCGAATCCACTCCAGTAATGCCGACCTTTCCCAGAATAGAAGTCAGACTGGCAAAGACTGCTGATAACAGCGCATAAAAGAACCAGCCTTTTCCTTCTTTTTTCGGTTCTGTCGTTTCCTTTTTTTGGATCATCAGCCAAGTTCCAACACCGATTCCTACAATTCCCATTAATTTATAGATACTAACCGGCTCTCCCAACAGAATAAATGCCAGGATGATCGTAAGCACCGTACTAAACTTATCGACCGGAACTACTTTATTGATATTTCCAATCTGTAATGCATGAAAGTAACATAACCAAGAGGCACCGGTAGCTAGGCCTGACAATACCAGAAACAATAAATTTTTCAACGATAATGTAGTTAATTGATTCTGAGAGCCGACAACAAATACCATCAGCCAGGAGAATATCAATACTACAAATGTACGAACTGCCGTAGCCACATTGGAATCTGTCTTTTTAATTCCACATTTTGCTAAAATAGATGTGATGCCAGCAAAAAAAGCCGAGCCAACTGCAAATCCAAGCCACATCTTTTCTTCCTCCTATGTATCTTTTTCTTTTGTACAAATTATTATATTCTGGCTTTTCATTCTATATAATATGCCGGATTCCTTCGCAGATCTTTCCTGCAACCACCGGATTATTCATAGTATACAGATGAATTCCATCAATATCACTGGTCAGAAGATCAATAATCTGGCTCAATGCATAAGACATTCCTGCATCAAATAATGCTTCTTTATTATCTGCATATTTATCAATAATCTTCTGGAAACGTTCCGGGAAAGACGCTCCGCACATTGTCACCATTCTCTGAATCTGTGCCGCATTGATCACCGGCATGATTCCCGGAATCACAGGCACATCTATTCCGGCTATCCTACAGTCCTCTTCGAATCGAAAGAAACGGTCATTATCAAAAAACAACTGAGATAAAAGCACTTCTGCTCCGGCATCTACCTTTTTCTTTAGATTGCGCATCTCAATGACCCTGTTTTCTGATTCCGGATGACACTCTGGATAACATGCCCCTGCAATGCAGAAATCGCCTTTTTCCTTCAGATAAGCAATCAGATCAGACGCATGCTTGAATTCATCTTTTTCAGGGACATTCGGATTCCGATCTCCCCGAAGTGCAAGAATATTCTGCATTCCTTCCTGCATCAATACTCTCGAAAATTCATCAATCTCTGCCTTATCATAGCAAAGACAAGTCAGATGGACCACCGGCTCCACATGATACTCATATTTGATTTTCTTCGCTAATTCAATGGTCCGATTACAGTTAGAACTGCCGCCCGCACCAAATGTCACACTGATAAAATCTGGTTTTAATTCGCACAAGATGGACAGGGTCTCATCAATATTTTTTAGTTCTGCATCTTTTTTCGGCGGAAATATCTCAAAAGATAAGCTTCTCTTTTTATTTTTATATATATCTGAAATCATCATATTCCCACTCCCCTTTCTGACTTTATAATCTCAATCCCTTCCACTTCAAAGCAGGTAAGCCACGGATATTCCATACGTTTTACTACTATTTTATCTGATACAATAATTCCTTCCTCTGGATAGAACACATTGCCCAGTTCGCTTTGTTCACACACATAGCCCTCTTCCTGCATCTCTTCCTTCGCCTTATCAGTAACTCCTACTGACATCTCCTTGCGCGGAGGAGCGCATCAACTGGTAATCTCTTCTATATCCAGCGTCAGGTTTTTCCATCCGAACCGCAGCATATACTGTTTCATTTCTTCATTTAATTCCACCATCACATTTCCTCCTGACATTAATTGAACTCTTTTTTTTATGTTCTGTCAAGAGATACTACAATAACGCTGCTGAATCTCTGAAAAGAAATGATCCCGATTTATTGACACTTTCTGTCAATTATGTTAATAATGAAATTGTTTTTGGATTGGAATATGCAGGAAACACTGCAAACTATTATATATGAACGATTGAATCAGGAAGAAGGAATATATATGAATGCCTCTATAGGTAAAGAAAATAATACAAAAAAGAAACCGATCAATTACAACGGATCAAAGCTGGCTGTCTTCGCATCCTATATCCGCCCCCACAAAAAAGGATTTGCCATTGATATGATCCTGTCGGTCATTATCGCATTGATCGATCTGATTTTCCCATATGTCTCAAGATGGTCTATGAACACCCTACTGCCTCAAAATGTTTTTCATACATTTTTTGTCGTAATGGCGATCATGTTTCTTGCATATATCTTGAAAGCTGTATTTAATTATCTGGTGACGATCATCGGCCATACCATGGGAACTCTCGTGGAAGCCGATATGCGGGAAGATGTATTCACACACATGCAGTCTCTGTCTTTCAGTTACTTTGATAAGAATCGTACCGGTGTGTTACTGGCAAGGGTTACCAATGACCTTTTTGAGATCGTCGAACTTGCGCACCATGGTCCAGAAATCATTCTGACCTGCACTCTGACGATTATCGGTGCTCTTGCTGTTCTTCTGACAATCAACATCCCATTAAGTCTCGTACTGCTTCTGTTGATTCCAGCTTGTCTGGCATTTTCCATCCGCCAGCGCATGAAGATGCAGCAGGCCAATATCGAAGTCAAGAAAAAGACCGGCGAGATCAACGCTGCCATCGAAAGTGGAATCTCAGGAATCCGTACTGCCAAAGCATTTGCCAATGAGGACTCTGAAGAGACCAAATTTGCGATCGCCAACCAGCATTTTAAAGAAAGCAAAGTCGGCTATTACAAAGCCATGGGACTTTTTAACGGAGGCGTTGAAGCAACCGTAGGAATCATGCAGGTCGCTGTCATCGCAATCGGCGGACTTCTGATCATGAACCAGAAGATGGATTACGTAGATCTTATTACATTTACCCTATATGTCTCAACCTTTACTGCTCCGGTCCGCAAGCTTGCACAATTTATGGAGATCTACACACAAGGCTCTGCCGGTTTCGAACGTTTTCTGGAAATCATGCGTACTCAGCCACAGATCAATAATAAAGAAGATGCGATTGAACTAAAGGACATAGAAGGCCATATCCACTATGATAATGTATGCTTCTCTTATGATGACGGCACAGAGGTTCTGGAACATGTCAATCTTGATATTGCCCCCGGCGAAAGATTCGCACTTGTCGGCTCCTCTGGAAGTGGAAAGACGACATTATGCCATCTGCTTCCGAGATTCTACGATGTCGATTCCGGATCCATCACGATTGACGGTATCGATATCCGGAATATTACGCAGGAAAGTCTGCGAAAACACATCGGAATCATCCAGCAGGATGTCTTCATGTTTGCCGGCACGATTATGGACAATATACGCTATGGACGTCCGGATGCCTTGGATGCAGAAGTCATGAGAGCCGCCCATCTGGCAGAGATTCATGATGAGATCATGCAGATGCCGGACGAATACAATACTTATATCGGAGAAAGAGGTGTTGTACTCTCCGGAGGACAAAAGCAGCGAATCTCTATCGCACGAGTCTTCCTAAAAAACCCTCCAATCCTGATCTTAGATGAGGCTACTTCCGCACTGGACAGTGTCACAGAACAGAAGATCCAGCAAAGTCTCGACCGTCTCAGTGAAGATAAGACTTGTATCGTGATTGCACACAGACTTTCTACGATCCGCAACGCAGACCGAATCGCTGTTGTAGAAGGAAAAGGCATCCTGGAACAAGGTTCACGGGAAGAACTTCTTGCAAAAAACGGAGCCTATGCCGAATTAGAGCATGCCCAGGGAATCATCTCCTAGACATGCGTCACTCTAAAGGCACATCCTACTTTCATGGAGGTCTATATTATGCAATATCAGTACAAATACCACTCCCCATTGGGAGATATTACTATGGCAAGTAATGGCGAGGCCATAACCGGATTATGGTTTGACGGGCAGAAATACTTCGGATCCAATCTGTCTGATGACTCTGTTTGTCAAAAGCTTCCCATCTTTTTGGAAACTTGCCACTGGCTTGACATCTATTTTCAGGGTCAGAAACCAGACTTTACTCCTGCGTTATCCCTTTCCGGCACGGATTTCCGTGTAAATGTGTGGAATCAATTAAAAAAGATACCTTATGGAGAGACAACGACTTATAAACAGATTGCCCAGGCCATTGCCAGACAACAGAACCTTCCCCATATGTCAGCACAGGCAGTCGGCGGTGCCGTCGGACATAATCCCATCTCCATCATCATTCCCTGTCACCGGGTTCTTGGAAGTGACAAAAGCCTGACCGGATATGCCGGTGGAATCGATAAGAAAAGAGCGCTTCTAACATTAGAAGGGACTTTTTCTGATTGATTGTCTTCAAAAGTCCTTTTTTATGCTATACTATAATTACATTTATTATAAACGGAGGAAATAAAAATGGGAGCTTTATCTAACATTGAACCAAAAGAAGTATTCCACTACTTTGAAGAGCTTAGTAAAGTGCCAAGGGGAACATTTTACACGAAAAAAGCAAGTGATTTCTGCGTAGAATTCGCAAAAGCTCACAATCTGGAATACATACAGGACGAAGTGAACAACGTCATTATCAAGAAGCCGGGAACACCGGGTTATGAAGACAGTGAACCAGTTATTTTACAGGGTCATCTGGATATGGTAACCGAGAAGACACCAGACAGCGATCACGATTTTAAAAATGATCCGCTTGACCTCTTTGTGGAAGATGGTTTTATCGGAGCAAAGAACACCTCTCTTGGAGGAGATGACGGAATCGCAATTGCTTATGCAATGGCAGTTCTTGCAAGTACCGATATTCCTCATCCACCGATTGAAGCAATCTTCACAGTCGATGAAGAAATTGGCATGGGCGGTGCAAAAGCGGTTGATCTGTCTCAGTTAAAGGGAAGGAAATGCCTGAACCTGGATTCAGAGATAGAGGGTGTACTGACAGTCGGATGTGCCGGTGGATTTATTTATGACACCTTTATTCCAATCGAATGGAGTGAAGAAAAAGGAACGAAAATCAAGATCTCAGTTACAGGTCTTCAGGGAGGACACTCCGGTGCTGAGATTCAGAAGCAACGTGGTAACGCCCACAAGATCATGGGACGTGTATTATATACACTTGCAAAAGATTATGACTTTAATCTGATGGATATGCAGGGTGGTACTGCTGCCAATGTCATTGCCATGTTTAATCATGCAGTCATCGTTGCAGATACCGTACAGACGGATGCAATCATAAAAGATACCGCCGAATTAGCGAACAAGATCTCTGCTGAATTCCTTGGTTCCGAACCAGGCCTGACAATTACAGCTGAATCGGTGGAAGAAGGTATCTATCAGTCATTTGACGCTGACACAACTTCTCGTGTGATTCAATATCTGTATGGTATTCCAAACGGAGTACAGTGCTACGACCGTTCTTTCCCACAAGCAGTAGAGACTTCTTTGAACCCAGGAATTGTTGAAACCAAGGACGATGCAGTCAGAGTACGTTTCCAGGTAAGAAGTTCTATGAAGAGCAAACTGGAAGACATGAAGAATCAGCTGGCTATGTGGTGTGAATTAATCGGCGCTTCTTATGAAATCTCTGGTGAATATCCTGCATGGGAATTCGATGAGAATTCAACCCTCCGCCCAATGATGATCGAGCTCTATAAAGAAATGTACGGAACAGATCCACAGGTTGAGACAACCCACAGCGGACTGGAATGCGGCATTCTCTTTGACAAGAAACCAGATCTCGATATTGTATCTTTCGGACCAAACCTTCCAGATGTTCACTCAGTAAAAGAGAGGGTAGACATTGCGTCCACCGAACGTTCCTGGGAATATCTGAAAGCCATCTTAAAAGCATGTAAGTAGATCATATAAAACAAATAAGATGCAGGGATATCAGCAATAGACTGATGTCACCTGCATTTTATTTGTTTTACTATCATTTTTTTATTTCACCTTGGACATTAGACAGACCGTCTCTATATGGACTGTGCCCGGGAATAAATCAACACACCCAATCCGTTCCACACGATACCCTCTTCCCTGCAGCATCTCCAGATCTCTTGCCAAACTGGTCGGCTTACAGGCAATATAGACGACACGGTCCACGCCAAAATTCGTAATCTTCTCCAATGCCTTAGGATGCACTCCGTCTCTTGGCGGATCTAACATAATAAGATCCGGCACTTCGCCGAGTTCATCAATCACCTTCAGCACATCTCCCGCCCAGAAGGTACAGTTGTTAAGGCCGTTAAGTTCTGCGTTCTCTCTTGCAGCTTCCACAGCTTCTTCCACGATCTCTACTCCCACTACCTTCTTGGCAACCGGTGCCAGAATCTGCGCAATCGTTCCGGTTCCACTGTACAGATCAAAGATCACCTTATCTTTCGTCTCTCCGATATATTCCCTTGCCGTCTCATACAGTACCTCGGCTCCGAGGGAATTCGTCTGAAAGAAAGAAAATGGGGTAATCTTGAACTTCAATCCCAGGAGTTCTTCATAAAAGTAATCCTGACCATATAGAATCTCGGTTCCTTCATCTTTTACTACATCTGCCACACTGTCATTCTTGGTATGCAATATACCGACAATCGTTCCATTCAATTCCAGAGACAAAAGCTTCTTAACCCATCTCTGTCCATCAAATTCCTTTTCAAACTCAGACTCTGTTGTCGTGACCAGATCAATCAGAATCTCTCCTGTCTTTACCGCTTTTCGAACAAGCAAATGTCGGAAGAATCCGGTATGCCTCATCCGATGGTAGTACGGAAGTCCTGATTCTCTTGCATACTCTAAAGTGCAGGTAAGGATCTTTCGGTAATCCGCATCCACAATCTGACAATCGGACACATTTACAATATCATGAAAACTACCTCTTTTATGCATTCCAAGTGCCAATGGCCCATCTTTATATTCATCGCCAAAAGAGAACTCCATCTTATTCCGGTATTCCTGTCTCACAGGACTTTGTTTCACACCTTCCCAGATGTAATCACCTTCCACCGCTTCATCCATCATAGCTTTTACCTGTGTTTCCTTCATCCTGATCTGCTCTTCATAAGGAAGATTCTGATAAGTACATCCGCCGCATTGTCCAAAATGTGGACATTTTGATTCTATTTCCATAGGAGAATGTTCTAAGACTTCCAAAAGTCGTCCCTCTGCCTTTCCTTTTCGTATTTTATTCACAGAGAAACTCACTTTCTGCCCTGGAACTCCATTTTTTACGATTACATATCTTTCTTCTTCAGGTAGGAATACTTTTCCCTTATTAGGAAATTCTACCGATTCAATCATTCCTTCGTATACCTGCCCTTTTTTCATGTTGTTAATTCCTTTCTTCTACTATTGTATCGTACATTTCGCTTTTAATATAGTTCCGTCCTGTTCTACTTTGATATGATCAATACTTTTCACATATTGATTAAACTGTGCATATCCATAATCACTAATCTTAAAGTCTTTATATTTTTCATATACTTTATTACCAAGAGCACTGAGTTCTATTCCATTTTTTCCTGCTTTCCTGGCAATCGAAAGTACATATTTATCAATATCTTCTTTCATCTCCCAGTCTTCTCTTAGTGCAACCGATACAATGTTTCCACTTTTGACTAATTGAATTCTTGAGAATTCTTCCAAGAACTTTGACAGCATATTATAACCATAACTTCGGACATCAAAATCTGGAAACAGGTTTACCAGACGACTTCCTATCTCTCCCAGTCCAGTTACTTTATTACTATTCTGATTCTCAATAACCATCTTGATAATAGCATCTTCAATCTTTTCTTTGCTTAATTTGTCATGTACATCTTCCGGTTTTGATCGTCCAAGTTCCTGCTCAATCAAAAGATTTTCCAAAATCGTAAACTTATCACATGCCTTTCGGAATGGTTCCGGTGTCTTATTCTCTCCCATTCCGATAACCATCTTTCCACTTTCCCTCAGTCGACTGACCAGCCGTGTAAAATCACTATCACTGGACACAATACAGAATCCATCCACATCATTGGTATACAAAATATCCATTGCATCAATGATCATTGCCGAATCTGTGGCATTCTTTCCCTGTGTATAACTGAACTGCTGAATGGGCGTAATGGAATTCTTCAGTAATTCATCTTTCCAGCTGGAATGCTGGGTGCTTGTCCAGTCCCCATAGATTCTCTTATATGTAATCACTCCGTATTTTGATAACTCTGTCAGTATCGGTTTGATATACTTGGCAGATATATTATCTGCATCGATCAAGAGTGCATAACACTTTTCATCCATCCACATACTCCTTCCACTGATATATTCTCTGTCTTCTTCCAAGACAAAAGCAGGTAAGATACCTTTTTCTACATTACATAGGCTTCTAACCTGCTTTCTCTATTGCACATTAAGTTGTGTGATCAGTATCTACTTATACCTGATCATCTTCGCTGAAGAAATCATCATCAAAATCATCGTCAAAATCTTCTTCAAAATCCTCCAGATAATCTGGTGTAAAGAAAGAATATACAGCGTAAGCGATTGCTGCAACGGCTGCTACAGCTCCGATGATAGCCAGAACCCACAGTACTGTCTTGCACTGCTTATCTTCTTCTTTCTTGCTAATTAGCTCACTTAACTTTGTTGCTGCAATAATATCTTCTACTTTATTCATACTCCCACATCCTTTCTCTTGTTTTCGCAACAAGCATCAACTATTATTTTTATTATAGCACTTATTTTTTGAGATTACTACAAATTTATATGAAAATATCTGATTTCTTATACTTTTTGGAGTCGTGCAAAAGTTGCAAACATTTTTTTTGTTCCGGCATTGTCAAAATCTACTGTAACCTCATAATCCCTTCCACCTTCTATAATGGCAGTTACCGTTCCTTCTCCAAATTTCATATGGCGTACCCGGTCACCGACACCGTATCCTGGTCCTTTTCCACCACCATTTCCAAACTGCTTCACCGGCTTTTGCGTAGCAAATGCTTTCGTCTTGAATGCTTGTTTTGCCTGTTGATAAGCGCTTTGTCTTATCGGTTCTTCCTTCTCTTTTTCAAATACCATACCCGTAGATAATAGATTCATTGGAATCTCTTTCAAAAATCTAGACATCTTATTATACTGTGTCTCACCACGAATCATGCGACGTCTCGCACAAGTCAACGTCAAATCTTTCTCCGCTCTGGTAATTCCCACATAACAAAGACGCCTTTCTTCTTCTACTTCAGTTGGGTCATCGGCTGTAATCGTCATATAACTCGGGAAAATTCCATCTTCCATTCCAGCCAGATATACGTGTGGGAACTCCAGTCCCTTCGCACTGTGCAGTGTCATTAGCACCACATAGTCACTGCTTTCATCCAGACTGTCAATATCTGCCACCAACGCAACTTCTTCAAGAAAGCCGCTAAGAGTTGCAGGTTCATTCATATCTTCACAGGTTTCTTCATAAGCTGTGATCTTACTGATCAACTCATCTATATTCTCAATTCTTGCTTCTGCTTCTTCACTGTCCTCTTCTTTCAGACTTTCAACATATCCTGTCTCTTCAATAATCTCCTGCATAAGATCAGACAGACTCATCTCCAAAGCATCCGCTTTAAAATGTTCAATTAATGCAACAAAAGATTCCAGTTTCGATGCCCCACGTCCAATATTCGGAATCAGATCAACTGCACGAAGCGCATCATAGAATCCTATCTCATGCTGTGCAGCGTATTCTTGTACTCGGTTGATACTTGTCAGTCCAATTCCTCGCTTCGGCACATTCACAATTCGACGCACCGCCAGATCATCCCGTCCATTATCTACTGTTTTCAGATAGGACAATAAATCCTTAATTTCACGCCTCGCATAGAAATTAATGCCGCCAACAACTTTATAAGGAATATTGGCTGTCACAAACTTCTCTTCAAACATACGTGATTGTGCATTGGTACGGTAAAGAATCGCATTATCATTGTATGTACAAGCTCCCTGGTTCACATGCTCACGTATGTCACTTACAATATATTCTGCTTCATCATACGCAGAATCAAACTGACGAAACTCCAGTTTTTCACCTTCTCCATTGGCTGTCCAAAGTGTCTTATCCTTTCTTCCTACATTGTTGCGGATCACTGCATTTGCAGCATTCAGAATATTACCAGTAGAACGATAATTCTGCTCTAGCTTTATCACCTTCGCATCTTCAAAGACCTGTTCAAAATTCAAGATATTCTTGATATTAGCACCACGGAATTTATAGATAGACTGATCATCATCTCCTACGACACATAGATTACGATACTTGGAAGATAATAATCGAATCAACTCAAATTGCACCGTGTTGGTGTCCTGATACTCATCTACCATAATATAACGGAACCGTTCCTGATAATAGTCCAGTACATCTGCCTGTGTCTGGAATAACTGAACTGTCTTCACCAACAGATCATCAAAATCCAGAGCATTATTTGCTTTCAGCTGCTTCTCATACTCTTCATAGACATCCGCGATTTTCCTTTTACTAAAGTCACCTTCTGCCTGAAGGCGAAACTCCTCTGGCGTCACCAGCTCATCTTTTGCATGCGAAATCGCGCTCATTAATGATCGCTCTTTAAAAATCTTCGTATCTATCTGTAATAATTTACATACATCTTTCATCAAGGTCTTCTGATCATCTGTATCATAAATTGTAAAATTCGTATCATATCCTAACAAATCAATATGTCTGCGCAAAATTCTCACACAAGTAGAATGAAAAGTGCTTACCCAGATACTTTCAGACCCAAAACCCACTAACTTGTCTACTCGTTCTCTCATCTCGCCTGCTGCTTTATTCGTAAATGTAATTGCCAGAATATTCCACGGATTTACACCCATCTCTTCAATCAGATAAGCAATACGATGAGTCAGGACTCTGGTCTTACCCGACCCGGCTCCCGCAAGTATAAGAAGCGGTCCTTCTGTATAAAGCACCGCTTCCTTCTGCTGTTCATTTAATGTATCATATATACTCAAATCTTCTATTTCCTTTCTATTCCATTCTGTTTGGTCATAAACTGATGTTCTTTTAAGATCTCGTCATGGAGCGCAATTGAAGTCCACTCCTGATTAGATGCAGTTACAACAGCCTTTAACGGCACCTGTAATTTTTCCTTTCTCATGAGGAACAGCGCTTTATCCAGCATATCTTCAGAAGCAGCCTGTATGACCAGCATCTCTTCTTCAAATCCCTCTCCATCATACACTTCGGTCTCTCTCTCCACTTTTTCCATTCCTGCCAATTTCCCTATCGGCCATAAATATTCTTCTTTTTCTACATGGCGAATCTTATATCCCAGAAAACCAAATATCATTGCAACTTGTCTGCCTTTTTTTGTTTCTTTTAGGTTATAGCACAACACAACCGATTTCATGACTTCTATTCCTCCCTCAAAATCTGTTTCTATTATACGGACTTTCCCAAAGAAGTGCAAGCATCAAGAAACTTTCCATTTTTTTACTCAGAATATTTTTCTTTATACCCGAAAAAAATCTTGTCATATAGTTTTAAAAACTATATAATACTTTTATTGAGGTGATAAAATGACAATTGATACAAAGGACATGCTAAACAGTATCTTATCTAGCATTTCACGGATCGACTATGTACGGCCCGGAGATATTCCGAACATTGATCTATATATGGATCAGGTGACAACCTTTATGGAAGAACAGCTTCATTCTACCAAGCGATATGAAAATGATAAAATCCTGACAAAAACTATGATCAACAATTACGCTAAAAATAATCTTCTTCCGCCTCCGGTCAAAAAGAAATATTCCAAAGAACATGTATTAGTCATGATCTTTATATATTATTTTAAAAACATACTGTCTATCAAAGATATTGAGACCATGTTAGCCCCTATCACAGAAAAGTATTTTAACAATGGACAAGACTTTAACATGACTTCTATCTATGAGGAGATATGTAAACTGGAAAAATCGAGAATTGACGCACTGCAAAAAGATGTTGCCAAATCTTACAATTCAGCAATCAATAGTTTCAGCGATGTTCCTGAAGATGAGAGGGATTATCTGCAATTCTTTTCTTTCATCTGCAGTCTCAGTTTTGATGTATATGTCAAAAAATTAATTATAGAAAAATTAATAGATGAACTTCCGGAACCGGATCACAAAAAAAAGAAATAAGGCAACCGGCCTTATTTCTTTTTCTATTAGTCTTTCTTCTGATTAATTCTCTCGAACACCATGTCATATCCGTCATTTCCATAATTTAATGAGCGATTCACACGACTGATAGTCGCGGTAGAAGCTCCTGTCTTCTCAGCAATTTCAAGATATGTCTTATGTTCTCTCAGCATCTTTGCTACTTCAAATCTCTGTGATAATGAAAGCAATTCATTGATTGTACAGATATCTTCGAAAAAAGTATAGCATTCTTCTTTATCTTTCAGGCTCAAGATCGCACTAAACAGATAGTCTACTGCTTCAGTCCTTATCTTTTTACTCATAACATAATCTCCTTCGTAACATTATCATTACTGTTACATTTTAACACACTAAATTTATAAAGTCTACACCTTTTTGTTGCGTTTTAAAGAGAGTTTTAACTTTTCTAATGTCACATTTGCAATCAATTCTTCCGGAAAATCAACTTCCCGTAATACTTCTATGGCATATCCGTATTCTGCAATATCAACATCTACATGTGAGTCCGTGCCAAGTACAATCATCGCCCTTTGCTTTTTACACTCCTGAAGAATATTCCTGCAATTTTCTTTTGTATTTAGACGGAATCCATCTGGACGGAGCGAAGAATTATTGACCTCAATCAAGATCCCTGTTTTCTTTGCTTCTTTTACAAATTTGGCACAGTCAACTGGAAATCTTCCATCATCTGGATGCCCAATAATATCTACATACTCATTCTCCATTACACGAAGGTATGCCTTTGTAATATTTTCTACAGTTCGTTCACTCTGAAAACACGGTATATGCATACTTGCAATGGCTATGTCAAGCTGCTTCAGTACATCTTTGGAAAGATCAACCTCTCCTTGCTCATTCATAATATTCAATTCCGTTCCTAAGAACAGCTCGACACCATACATTTTCCGTGGAACAACTCTCAGATTCTGAAAATAATACGGATGGCATGTTCCCGGCATCTGTGGCGCATGCTCCGTAATCGCCAGCCCTTTCAGTCCTTTTTCTGCTGCCATGGATGCCATCTCTCGAATGGTATTATATGCATGCCCACTTGCCAACGTATGGGAATGGGTGTCAATTTCTATCTTCATGATAAATCCTTCTTTCACATTATTTATTTTTAATCCAGGAAATATTATACAGCATACATTTATCTTTTTCTACACATTCTAATTCTATACATTTGAATTTTACATTTGGAGGTATCACAATGAAAGATAAAAAAAACGAAAAAATTATTGACGAATATGACTATCTCTCTAATGCGGCTTCCACTCAGGACTGCACCGGATTGATTCCTTCCGAACCAGTTTCTGTTGAAGAAATCGAATCTTATGAAGAGCTGTATCACTTCCTTCCACCCAACGGAAGAGCTGCCAATATCAAGCCCGAGGAACAACGCAAATAATCTGGCATATATTAATCAAAAACGGGGTGTTATTCATGCCACCCATGAATTTAGTACCAGTAAATGGCACAATTCAGAATATTTCCGCATTTGGAAACAACTGCTGCCAACAGCAGGTTACTATCCGCAATTCTGATGGTATACAGAATTTCATTATTCATCCAGGCACATATGTCATTGAAGAAATACGGCTTCGTCCTGGTATGAATGTTACAGCATTCTACGACGCAAACCTCCCTATTCCCCTTATCTTTCCGCCACAGTACCAGACTGTATTCATCGGACGCCGGAATCCAGCTGAGACCATTTACGCCGGCAATTTCGATGAAAGCCTCCTATCCTTAGACGGAACACTACAACTAAATCTTGGTCGTTCAACCAGTATCGTCACCTCCAACGGGCAGCCATACAACTGCAGCCCCGGAGGACAATTACTGATTGTATATTATACAACAACCACAAGAAGTGTTCCGCCACAAACCACACCAAGAAAGGTAATCGTAATATGTTAGTTGGGGACGTAGACTTTTTTAAAAAGTCTACGTCCCCAACTTCATTTTGTGGTGTACCTTTTTGTAATTTGTGGTGTACCCAAATGAAAAACTTTCATTTTCTACTTGACATATTTTACTCTCAAATATACGCTAATGAAGGTATGATTCTTATATAACGTGAGGTAACTTTATGAAAAAGATACTAATGATAGCTACCGGAGGTACGATTGCCTCTAAAGAAGGAGATTCTGGTTTGGCTCCTGCAATAAGCGGAGAGGAATTAGCAGACAGTGTGCCTGGCATTCGTGATATATGCCAATTAACTGTTCTTCAGCTTATGAATATCGACAGTACGAATATGCGTCCGCGTCAATGGCTGCAGATTCGTGACGCAATCATGGAACAATATGATTCTTACGATGGTTTTGTAATTTTACACGGAACGGATACTATGGCATATACAGCTGCTGCTTTGTCTTATTTGATTCAAAACAGCTGCAAACCGATTGTATTAACGGGTTCCCAGAAGCCAATGGGTAACCCTTATACTGATGCAAAGATAAATATATATCAAAGTATTCTCTATGCAGTGGATGATGCTTCTTGCAATGTGAATATTGTATTTAATGGAAAAGCTGTTGCAGGAACCCGTGGCCGCAAACAGCGCACTCGAAGTTTTGATGCCTTTGAAAGTATGAATTTCCCAATGATGGCCGTACTTCATGATGACCGTATTATCCGTCACTATATGGAAATCCCGCCTGCTCCAGAGGATCTTAAGACTTATGACCAGCTTAATGATCGTGTATTTGTCTTGAAACTGACACCAGAAGCTAAATCTGACATTTTTGATCTATTAAAAGGACATTATGATGCTATTATTCTTGAAACATTCGGAATCGGAGGTATTCCTGATTCTTTTGAGAAGGCAATCTTCTCATGGGTGGATTCTGGAAAAACTTTGGCGGTAACGACTCAGGTACCAGAGGAAGGCTGTGACCTCGAAGTGTATAAAGTAGGAAAGAAATACAGCGAGCATCCCGGAATTCTTCAAGCCGGAGATATGACTACCGAATCTATCGTAGCAAAGCTTATGTGGGTTCTTGGACAGACAGACCAGTCAGAAAAGATAAAAGAATTATTTTACACAGTGATTAATCATGATCGAATATAATATCATGACTTAACAATGGCAGTATTGGAAGAGAACTTTCCATAATACTGCCATTGTTTTATATCTGCCTTATTTTTGCGTCTACTGCTTCTTTTCTTACATTATGATGCTGATTTTGATTTTCAGGCTCTGTTTTTTGGGTAATGCTATTAAATTTATCATTACTTTTTTTCTGATTCTGCTGTTCTCGTTTTTTCTCATTCATACCTATTTTCCCTGCTCATTCCATCATTATATTCCTTCTTGCCAGGCTTTTTCTCTGATGGAATCGGAGAATCCTGATAGATGGAAGACTCCCTGTTTCCCTCATAAGCATCTTTGGTCTGTGTGTAATCAATTGGTTTTTCTGTTGTAAACGAAGACTTTTCTTTCATGCATATAATCCTCCTGTTGTTCGTACATTTTTAGACAAGATATGCCACAAGGGCAATCTTTTCTCCTGTCTCTTTCTGAATCGTCTGTTCTAATTTTGTGATTTTTTCACACATTTCTTCTGAAAGGTTGGCGTAAGCAATACCAGGAGAATCATTTGTTATTGAAGAATCTATCTCGATCATCATGTACTCCTCCTTTCAAAAGTAGTATGCATATTTTTCACAAACCTATTCATACCAGATATTCATTTATTAAATTCAAAAAGAAACGATGTCGCTGCATAAATTTCTATTAAATGCACATTCTATTCATGAGGTGATTGTAATGATTGATAATCGAGAACTTCCCATTGGATTTACAATGGAGCTTGCACAACATTCTGACATTCTAAATAAATTTGCTCAGCTTCCCGAATCCGAACAAAAAAGTATTATTCATGGAGCAAGGCAAGTAAAGTCACGCAATGAAATGCGCAACTACGTCGAAAATATGTTTCAATAAAAGCTTTTTTAATCTTTCATTTTCACACAATATTCTCTTTTGAATATATTATAGCATTAGGGAATTCAAGGAGGATATTCATGAAAAAGAAAGCTGTTTCCGTTTTCCTGGTAATTGCAATAGCGATTACTGCTCTGTTAGGCTGTACTTCAGAAAATCAAGATGTTGAATCCACAAGTACTGAATCTGTCACGGATACAAAGCTTACGAAAGTAATCTTAAACGAAGTGGCACACTCTATCTTTTACGCACCTATGTATGTCTCCATCGAAGAAGGATATTTTGAAGAGGAAGGTATTGAACTCACTGTTCAGACTGGATTCGGCGCAGATAAGACTATGACCGCTGTTCTCTCTGGCAGCGCTGATATCGGATTTATGGGATCCGAAGCTTCCATCTACACCTACAATGAAGGGGCAAATGATTATGTAGTAAACTTTGCCCAATTGACCCAGCGAGCAGGGAACTTTTTGGTTGCCCGTGAAGAGATGCCTGATTTTACCTGGGAAGAACTGAAGGGAAAAGATGTACTTGGAGGACGAAAAGGTGGCATGCCAGAAATGGTATTTGAATATATCTTAAAGCAAAATGGCATTGACCCATCCAAAGATCTGAATATCAATCAAAGCATAGACTTTGGTTCCACTGCTGCCGCATTTTCCGAAGGTCAGGCTGACTTTACAATTGAATTCGAACCAGGCGCGACGAATCTGGAAAAAGAAGGAAAAGGCTTCGTTGTCGCTTCTCTTGGTACTGACAGCGGTTACGTCCCATATACCGCATTTTCTGCAAAGCAAAGCTATATTGATGAACATCCAGATATCATCCAGGGTTTCACCAATGCTTTACAGAAAGGTATGGACTACGTACAGACTCACACGCCTGAAGAGATTGCTTCCATCATCGCACCACAGTTCAAAGAAACTGATCAGGATACTATTACGACCATCGTCACACGTTACTATGATCAAGACACATGGAAGGATAATCTGATTTTTGAAGAAGATAGTTTTGATCTTTTGCAAGATATTCTGGAAAATGCCGGAGAACTCACCGAACGTGCTCCTTATGAAGATCTTGTGACAACAGAATTTGCCAAGAAAGCTGCAAAATAATAAAAAAATGCTGAAGGTTACAGTTTTTCACTGTATTCTTCAGCATCTTTTTATTATCTTATATGTATCAGTTAGCTGCGGTTTTGCTCTTCTACTAACTTCGCGGCACCGTACATCTCTCTTAACTTAGGCTTTTCAATCTTTCCGGTTGCATTACGCGGAACATCTGCAAAAATAATCTTACGTGGACGTTTATATCGCGGAAGCTTTTTACAGAATTCATTGATATCTTCTTCTGTACAGACAACGTCTGGTTTTAAAGAGATGATCGCTGCTGCAATCTCTCCAAGTCGATGATCTGGGAGACCAATAACTGCCACATCCAGAATCGCATCATTTGTACGGAGAAAATCTTCTATCTGCACCGGATATATATTCTCTCCACCACTGATAATCACATCTTTCTTTCTGTCTACCAGGAAGATAAATCCATCTTCATCTTCCATTGCCATATCGCCTGTATAAAGCCATCCATCGTGCAAAACTTCTTCCGTTGCTTTCTTGTCATTGTAATATTCTACCATGACTCCGGGACCTTTGACAGCAAGTTCACCAGTCTCTCCCCGCTTCACTGGATTTCCGTTATCATCAATGATCTTTGTTTCCCATCCATAACCGGCTTTTCCAATAGCACCAACCTTATGAATATTCTCAACTCCCAGATGAACACATCCTGGTCCTATAGACTCACTTAACCCATAATTCGTATCATACTGATGATGTGGGAAGTACTCTTTCCAATGCTTAATAAGGCTTGGCGGTACAGGCTGTGCACCAATATGCATCAGGCGCCATTGATCCAATTGATAATCATCAAGATTAATCTTACCACTGTCAAGAGCAAGCAGAAGATCCTGTGCCCATGGAACTAACAGCCACACAATCGTACATTTTTCTTCCGATACTGCCCGAAGAATAAATTCCGGATTTGTTCCCTTCAGAAGAACTGCTTTTCCTCCTGTCAGAAAACTTCCGAACCAATGCATCTTCGCCCCCGTATGATAAAGAGGAGGAATACATAAGAATACATCATCTTTTGTCTGGCCATGATGATTCTGCTCTACTTTCGCAGAATGCATCAATGCCTGGTGAGTATGTAAAATTGCTTTCGGAAAACCTGTCGTTCCAGATGAAAAATATATCGCAGCATAGTCTTCATCATTGATATCAATCTTCGGAGACTGGCTGGAACAATTTGCAGAATGTATCGTATAGTCTTCTGCAAACCCAGGGCATCCATCTCCTACATAATATAAAAGTCTGTGTTGGCTGATATCATCAGCGATCTCTTCTACTCGTCCGATAAATTCTGGTCCAAACACCAGCACATCTACTTCTGCCAGTTCTACACAATATTTAATTTCTTCAGCAGAATAGCGGAAATTCAACGGCACTGCCAAAGCGCCTGTCTTTAAAACCCCAAAATAAATCGGCAGCCACTCCAGACAATTCATCAACAAAATAGCTACTTTATCACCTTTTTTCACACCTCTTTCCAACAAAAGGTTGGCAAAACGGTTGGCCTTCTCATTAAACACATTCCATGTAATCTCACGACGGTGATACGGTGCACGTACTGGCTCAATCAGCTCATATTCCTTCCATGTTACTCGTCTTGTCTCTGGCATCTCTGGATTAATCTCTACCAGACACACATCATCTCCGTACAGACGACAATTCTTCTCCAAGATATCTGTAATCGGCATTTGAAAATCCCCTTTCCATGCCGAATATTATAAATTTCGGCACTTTAACGCTTTTACTCATTAAAGTTTATGATACCTAATTTGTAGAAGATTGTCAATCTATTATTGATATATCCTTCATTCTATGATCCACAATTTTATTTTTCTGCCGGAATTCTCTTGGAGATATTCCATACACGGTTTTAAATGCTCTTGAAAAATGTAATAGATTTGGATATCCTACGGAGATTCCAATATCTCCAACGGTCGCATTGGTAAGCGTAAGCGCTTCTGCTGCCTTGGTCATTCGATACTGGATCAAAAATTCCTGCGGAGATTTTCCCACCGTAATCTTGAATACTTTTCCAAAATAGCTACGGTCTAACTTGCATCTCTTGGCCATATCTTCTACCGTGATATTCCGGGCATAATTCTGCTCAATAAAGTTAACTGCCTCTCTGGCGTAAAACTCGCTTAATTTTCCACCCTGCAGCTGCTTTCTGGATGTCGAATATTGAATCAAATTGTCTAAAAACAGATACAGACGTCCAATCAGATTTAACGAAGACGCATTCTGATTCTCTATAAATGTAAACATCTGACATTTCAACTCTTCTCCATGCTGTGGTGTATCCGGTACATAGATAGGATTTTTCTGAGAAAGTCCGGCCATCTCTATACATTCTTTTGCACGAAGTCCGCCAAATTCAATCCAGATATATTCCCACGGTTCATCCTTATCCGCGGAATACATATTTGCATATTCTGGGAAAAGCAAAAAACCGCTTCCGCCAGATATCTGGTAAATAGTCGAATTATACCTTTCATCATCTGCGTACAGTGTACCCTTGCCAGAGATCACATAGTGAAACAGATAATGATTCCTTACAAATGGTCCGAAAGAATGCAGAGAGCTGCATTTTTCATAACCATATTGATAAATTGTTAAATCCATAAAACGTTCGTCCTGAAAAACAGAAAACAACAAATCAGACATCCTAACACCGCCTTTGTTTTTGTGTATTTTTCACAATTTACTGATTTTATTTTATCTATTTTTAACAAACTTTTTATATTTAAGCTAATTATATACCAAAATGCGTCTATACTTCAACCATTTTCGAACAATCACGAATTTTGGTAACAAACCACACACATAGAAATATTTACCTTTTTTTTCGCCACTGCTATGATTTCGATTAGAAACAATAATTCATGCAAAGGAGAGGTGTGAAATGAAAAAGAAACTAGTTACTGTACTCCTTATGATTACAGTCTTAACCGGTATGGTTGCTGCTACCGGCTGCGGAAATTCTTCCGGGAAAGACGGGAAAATCCATATTAATCTTGTACAGTACAAACCAGAGGCAGTCAAAGCTTTCGAAAAGATGGAAGAAGAATTCAATGCAACCCATGACGATATTGTCCTGGAAATCGAATCTCCTAACGATGCTATGACTGTCTTAAAAACACGTTTTATCAAAGAAGATGTCCCTGACATTATCGGTATTGGAGGAGATGTTAATTTCTCTTCTTTCATCGACTCCGATATGTTGATGGATATTTCTGATTTTGAAGGAATCTCTGACATCAAACCCGCTTATCTTAAAATTGCCAAGAATCTGGAATATGTTCCAGAAGAAGGTGTCTATTCCGTTCCTTATGTTGCCAATGCCGCGGGAATCCTCTACAACAAAGATATGTTCGATGAGCATAACTGGGATATTCCTACCACCTGGGATGAATTTATAGCATTGTGCGATGAGATTCAGGCATCTGGAATCCAGCCGCTGTATTTTGGTTTCAAAGACACTTGGACTTGCCTTGCTCCATGGAACTCTCTTGCTGTAGATCTGGCTCCTGCCGATGTCTGCCAACAAGTGAACCGGGGAGAAACAACTTTTTCAGATGAGTACAGAGAAGTGTCAGAAAAAATGTTAGAATTACTTCCTTATGGTCCTGAAGATCCTTATGCGTATAACTATAATGATGCCTGTACCGCATTCGCAAATGGAGAATCTGCCATGTACACTATTGGTAACTATGCAGTCCCTCAGATTCAGTCCGTAAACCCGGATATGAATATTGATTCTTTCGTAATGCCGGGGAATAACAATGCTGACGTAAATATTCTGAATTCCGGAATTGATCTTCAGTTCTGTGTTACAAACGACTGCGAGAACAAAGAAGCCGCTTATGAGGTATTACGATATCTGTTAAAAGATGAAACCATCCAGATCTATCTGAATGATCAAAGTGCCGTCCCTTGTAAAGAAGGCGATTTTGAACTTCCAGAAGTCTTAAATGGTATGGCTTCTTACATTAAAGAAGGAAAAATGGCTGATTACCAAGACCACTACTATCCTGCCGAAATGTCTGTCGATGCACAGATTCAGACATTTTTAATCAACGGTGATGTCAATGCATTTTTGAAAAAATTTGATTCTGACTGGGAGCGTTATAATCGTGACATTATCCGTAAGGTACAGGAATATGAAGAAAATGGAGGGAATGAATAATGAAGAAAAAACTTAGCAGAAACCAGACATTCCTGTTAATCACAATCCCCGTTTTATTACTGTTCTTCTGCTTTAATACGCTTCCTTTGATCAAAGGATTCATGTACAGTTTTACAAACTTCAAAGGATTTGGAAGTTATGACATTGTTGGTCTGCGCAACTATATTGACCTGTTCACTGACGCCCGCGTAGGAAAATCTTATCTTTTTACTTTTAAATTTGCAATTCTTGCAACAATTATTACGAATATTATCGCTCTGATTCTTGCACTTGGCCTGAACAGCAAGATCAAAGCCAAAAGTACTCTGCGTGGTATCTATTTTGTGCCGAGAATTCTTGGTGGCCTGGTTGTCGGTTATATTTTCGGATATATATTCACCTATATTCTTCCGGCAGTCACAAGCACTTCCAGTATGCTCTCCAGCACCAATACTGCATGGATCGCTATCGTAATCGTTGCCTCATGGCAGGCAATTGCACAGACTACTTTGATCTATATCTCAGGTCTGCAGACAGTTCCAGAAGACGTGTATGAAGCAGGTGCTATCGATGGTGCTACCGGATGGAAAAGTTTTAAGTCACTGACTCTCCCACTGATTATTCCGTTTTTGAGCATTAACATGGTATTAAGCATGAAAGATTTCCTTATGGTATTTGACCAGATTATGGCTTTGACCAAAGGAGGTCCTGCACAGAGTACCGAGTCTATCTCTTATCTGATCTATAACAATGGTATTGGAGGCGGTCAGTTTGGTTTTCAGAGTGCCAACGCGGTTATCTTCTTTGTGGTAATCGTAGCCATCTCCGTATTCCAGCTTAATTTTATGGGAAAGAAGGAGGAACAGTTATAATGAAAAAGAAAAACAAAGTTGCTGCCGCTACAAACTGGCCTGTCACTATATTATTAATTCTTGGCTGTGTAACGGTAATCTTTCCGCTTTATATGGCAATCGTAATTGCATTTAAAAAACCATCTGAAATGACCAATGATATTGCCGGAGCTTTAAGTCTGCCAGGTACCTGGAGTCTGGAAAATTTTGCAGAAGCTATGCGAGTAACAGATTTCTGGCATTCTCTTGGGTACAGCGTTCTGATTACAGTCACTACTGTAGTTCTGGCAATCCTGATTCATTCTCTGGCGGGATATGCCATTGGAAGAGCTATGGCTCATAGCAAGTTCTACAAGTTATCATACCTTTACATTGTGAGTGGTATGTTCGTACCATTTGCCATCCTTATGATGCCTCTGGTAAAACAAACCGCACAAATGGGAATTGACAACTGGTTTGGAGTTATATTATGTTATTTAGTGTTCTATATGCCGATGAATGTTATGCTCTACTCCGGCTATTTAAAGAACATTCCAATTGCACTGGAAGAAGCCGCCTACGTGGACGGTGCAACTACATGGACAACTTACTGGAAAGTAATCTTCCCAATCATGAAACCCATGCACGCAACCGTTGCCGTACTGACTGCTCTCGGAACCTGGAACGATGTAATGACCCCTCTGGTCATCATGTCCGGAACGGGAACAAACACTCTGCCTCTTGCACAGTTAACTTTCCAGACACAGTTCGGCACCAACTACAATCTGGCTTTTGCTTCTTATTTACTATCACTGATTCCAATTCTTCTGTTCTATATTGTATGTCAGAAACAGATTATTAATGGTGTTGTAAATGGTGCAGTAAAATAATACAATATTATTCA
>NZ_JBNPOQ010000022.1:0-35729 GCF_050315235.1 Bariatricus sp. SGI.019
ACGCTCTACCGACTGAGCCAAGGCAGCACGCATATCATATATGCAACATTGATACTATACAATATTAATCCTCAGTTTGTCAATAAAAATTTCAGTGATTTTCTCCCTTTTCTTTTTCCAGAATCCTTTCTGTCTTACTTTTAATCCGCTGCAGTGCATTATCAACTGTCTTAGGGCTTTTATCCAATAGTCGAGCGATCGTCTTATAATCGGTTCCCAGAAGATGTAGATATAATACTCTGTTTTCCAGGTCACTGAGCGATTCCTCCAGCTTACTTTCCAGCAATTCTGCATATTCACGATTCACCAGTAATTCTTCCGGATTGCTTTCACCGCCCGCTTCCATTGTCTCCAAAAGAGTGACCTGCTCATCCGTCTTCTCATATAAGGAAATATAGCTATTTAACGGACTATGTTTTTTTCTCTTAGACGCTTCGATTGCTGAATACATCTGGCGTGTAATACAAAGTCTTGCAAAACTGAAAAAAGATGCCTCCTGTGTCACATCATAATCCTGTACTGCTTTAAACAGCCCGATCATCCCCTCCTGGATCAGATCATCATTCTCTCCTCCCAGAAGATACATGGCATTGGCTTCTTTTCGCACCAGATTCTTATATTTCTCCATAATATAATCGATAATACTCTTATCTCCTTCTCGGAGTCTTCGGATCAACTGTTCGTCCGACATCTTCTCATAACTTGCCATATACCCACCATTATGAACCACTTTCTTTTATTGCATCCGTTGTCTCACAATCTCATAGGCCAGTACACCTGCAGCAACAGATGCATTCAGAGAATCTATATCGCCTTTCATAGGAATACTTGCCACAAAATCGCAATTTTCTTTTACCAGGCGGCTGACACCATCTCCTTCATTGCCAATGACCAATCCGACAGGTCCCTTCAGATTCAGATCATACATCATCTTGCCGCCCATATCGGCACACACGAACCAAAGACCCTTTTCTTTTAATTCTTCCATCGTCTTTGTAAGATTCGTTACTTTTGCAACCGGTGTATAATTCAAGGCTCCCGCAGAAGTCTTTGCCACTGTAGCAGTAAGCCCCACTGCCCTTCTCTTAGGAATGATTACTCCATGTGCACCTGCCAGATTGGCAGTACGAATAATCGCTCCAAGATTATGCGGATCTTCAATATTATCAAGAAGAATCAGGAAAGGATCTTCGCCCTTTTCCTCTGCCAGCTTCAACATGTCTTCTACTTCTGAATACTCATATGCTGCTGCACAGGCAATCACACCCTGGTGTTTTCCTGTTACAGATAACTGAGACAACCGTTCTTTTTCTACGAAATGAATAATTGTATCATGCTTTCTTGCCTCTCTGACAATGGTCCGCACCGGACCGTCCTGGCATCCGTCCAATACATATAACTTGTCAATTGGCTTACCAGACCGAAATGCCTCCAGAACTGCATTACGTCCTTCTATCATATTTTCATTCACTTTTTTTTCGTTATTCATATATGCTCCCTATACGCTTTCTAGACTATCTAATCCTATTTTAACCAGATCCAGCATTCTTTTCCACTCTTTTTTTAGATACAGATATCCCATCAATGCCTCAAAGCCTGTTGCCCTTCGATAATCAGTAATCGACTGATTCTTGGCAGGAGATACACTTTTTGCATTTCTCCCGCGCTTAAATACTGCATGTTCTTCTTCTGTCAGATGCTCCTGAATCGTACGCATCATCTTCGACTGGGCAGATGCCTGTACCATAGAACTGGTCTCACGATGAAGCTTTTGCACCTGCTTATTTCCCTCATTGATCACCAGTGACTTGATGATCAGATCATAAATACTGTCCCCGATATACGCCAAAGTAAGAGGTGAATATTCTTTTATATCCACCTCTTTCATCTGGAATAATTCCTGCATATAGGAGTCAAACTGCCATTCTACGCTCTTTTCCATTGCACTCCTTCACGGGTATCTTTTAAGATGATTCCCTTTGCCAATAATTCATCTCTGATTGCATCTGCTCTTGCAAAATCCTTTGCCTTACGTGCGGCCTGACGTTCTTCGATCAGTTTTTCAATCTCTTCATCCAGGATATCTTCCTTCTTATCCACGATCAGACCAAGAACATCTGTAAGTTTTACCAGAAGATCGAACAGATTCTTCAGATACTCTTTGGAACTGTCAGCATTTGCTGTCGTATTGATGTATTTAACCAGATCAAAGACTGCTGCCACTGCATCTGCTGTATTGAAGTCATCATCCATTGCCTCTTCGAACTTCTGGGTAAATTCTCCTGCCTTTGTAAATGCTTCTTTTTCCTCTTCAGTCATCACTTCTGCCTTCGCATTGCCTATTAAAAACTTCAGGTTATCTGCTGCATTGACAATACGCTCCAGACCATTTTTAGAAGCTTCCATCAGATCTGCACTAAAGTTCAATGGACTTCTGTAATGTGCACTCAACATAAAGAAACGAAGTACCTGCAGATCATACTGCTCGCTGATCTCACGGACAGTCCGGAAGTTTCCAAGGGATTTACTCATCTTACGATTATCAATATTTAAAAATGCATTGTGCATCCAATATTTTGCAAATTCCTTTCCATTGGCGGCCTCACTCTGCGCAATCTCATTTTCATGATGCGGGAAGATCAGATCCTCTCCACCTGCATGAATGTCAATCTGTTCACCAAGATATTTCTTAGACATCTCAGAGCACTCAATATGCCAACCCGGACGTCCGTCACACCATGGAGACTGCCAAGCAGGCTCGCCTTCCTTTTTCGGTTTCCAGAGTACGAAATCCAATGGATCTTCCTTCTCATCTTCTCCAGTAACCAGAAGAGAACGTTCGCCGGAGCGGAGATCGTCCAGATTCTTGTGAGAAAGCTTTCCATAATCTTTGAACTTTCTGGTGCGGTAATATACAGTACCATTTTTCTCATAAGCATATCCTTTATCGATCAGTGTCTGGATCATATCTACCATACCACAGATTTCTTCTGTTGCCAGTGGATTCTTGGTCGCCGGCTTGATATTCATACCTTCCATATCTTTCTTGCACTCTGCAATGTAACGTTTGGAAATCTCATCTGAAGAAACCCCTTCTTCAATAGCTTTCTTAATGATCTTATCATCTACATCGGTAAAGTTAGATACATAGTTCACATCGTATCCTTTGTATTCAAAATAACGTCTGACCGTGTCAAATACGATCATCGGTCTTGCATTTCCGATATGGATAAAATTGTATACGGTAGGACCGCACACATACATCTTGACCTTTCCCTCTTCCAAAGGTACAAATTCTTCTTTTGTTCTTGATAATGTATTAAAAATCTTCATATTACGCTTTCTCCTCTTCTATAATCTCTATGTTCTCATCTCTCATACATTTCATACGTTTTTCCATCTCCTGAATCTGCTTATGCATTCTGAGATTGTCTGCCTGCAGTTCCCGGATATCATTACTGATCGGGTCTGGAAGATGTACCTGATCCATATCCAGTCTCGGGATTCTCTCATCCCCCATCTTGACCACTCTTCCCGGGACTCCGACAACCGTACAGTTCGGCGGCACTTCTTTTAACACAACGCTTCCTGCCCCGATCTTGGAATTCTCTCCAATGGTAAATGAACCAAGTACTTTGGCGCCGGCGCTTACCATAACATTATCCTTAAGCGTAGGATGACGCTTGCCTTGCTCCTTACCAGTACCGCCCAGAGTCACCCCCTGGTACAATGTAATGTTATCTCCAAGCTCTGCAGTCTCTCCAATGATCACCCCGCTTCCATGGTCAATAAACAGACCTTTTCCAATAGTCGCGCCCGGATGAATCTCAATTCCCGTCTTTCTGGCAGCCCTCTGGGATACCCATCTAGCCAGAAAATAATGCTTCTTCAGATACAGCTTATGTGCCACACGATAATGCAGGATTGCCTTAAAACTGGAATATAAGAACACCTCCATATTTGACTTGATTGCCGGGTCACGCTCCCGGATCACTTGAATCTCTTCTTTGACATACGATATCATACCCATAAAAATCTCTCCTTTTTCGCAGAGTTCACCACTAATAAAATAAAATGAGCTTATCTGGAAGATACTTCTCTAAAATGTACTTCTCTAATACATACTTTTCTAATACGTACTTCTCTAAAATATATTTTTCAGAATAATAACTCTATTAAAATAAAAAACTTCGTCTCTTATCAAATCTAAGAGACGAAGCAACTCCGCGGTTCCACTCTTCTAGAGGATAATTTCCACTTACAGAATCTGTCACCAAAAGACATCCTTCGATTGCGTAAAACCAAAGCACACCTTAACAGATCATGGAATCTTCCTCCACCTTGATACACGTAACGTGTGTAATTCCGTATCCGGCTACTTCCATTCATCAGCCACTCCCATGACCCAACCTTTCACCGAATCAACTCCCGGAGGCACTTCACAGCCGCTTCCCTCGAAACTGCTTTCAGCCGGTGACAGTTTCTCTCTGATAGTTCCACAATCTGCTACTCTTTCCGTTCATCGTTTTTCTCGTATAGGATATATAATATGTGAAAACGCAAAAAATGTCAATCGGGTACAGGACATTTTTCATTTTGGGACACCACATTTTTCAATTGGGGACGTAGTACTTTTGCAAAGTACTACGTCCCCAATTGAACTTCTACCTTGAACAGATCTGCCTCTGTTTCTATTTTCAACTTTCCTTTCTGCAGTTCTGTAAAGCTTTTTGCTATCGCCAGTCCAAGCCCTGAACCTTCGGTATTTCTTGCGGTATCGCCTCGAACGAAGCGTTCGGTAAGTTCTTCGGGATTGAAGTTTAGTTCTGTTGCGGAGACATTTTTCATCCGAATCCGTACTTTTTCTTTTTCTTTTGTGATTTCAACGTATACTCTAGTATACGGCATTGCGTATTTTACGATGTTGACCAGGAGGTTTTCGAAGATTCGATAGGTCTTCTGGCTGTCGAGTGGGAGAATTACTTTTTCTTCTGGGTAAGTGCAGCGGAATTCCAGGTTTGCTGCCTTAATCTTATCTTCCAGCTCGAATTTGACTTGTTTGAACAGATTGACTACATCTACATCTATAATATTGAGTGTAACGTTTTTGCTGCTTGCCTTGCTGATTTCAAACAAATCTTCTATGAGTACCTTGAGCCGCAGGGATTTGCGTTCGAGAACATCAATGTATTCTTTTTTCTTCTCTTCATCTTTTTCATTTTTCAAAAGATCAACATATGTAATGATTGCTGTCAGTGGAGTCTTCAGATCATGGGATACGTTGGTGATAAGTTCTGTCTTCATGCGCTGGCTTTTGACTTCTTCATCCACTGCCTTTTTAAATCCATTTTGAATCTTTTCAATTTCTGGTTTAAATGGCTGAAACACGCCCAGGTCTTCGGTGATTACGACATCCAGGTTCCCTTTAGCGATTTCACCGGTTGCTTTTAAAAGTACCGCGTATTTTTCCTGCAGATCACTATAGTATTTGCGAAGAATCAAGAATAAGACCACAGAATATACAACCAGTGCCATAATACCAAAGAACCAGAGGGAACATGTGATGGCAAGTATAAGAAAATTCACCCCAACAATTTTCAGGATTGTTTTATTACTTTTTTCACGGAAGTCAATATCTGTCAATGAGTGGTAGCATTTCTGAAGTCCGTTTTTTCCTTTGGTCATAAGGAGCTGCCATATCTGTCTGATATATTTCCATGAAGAACCTGTGAGTGTCTCTTCTTTCAGGTAACGTCGGATTCCCATTGTGTAAATATGGCGCACGCAGGACGCCGTCCAATAGACAATGGCAAACACCAGAATCCAGACTGTAAAATCAAAGAAATCTGCAATTCCATTATTTCTCTGAAAGAGCCATCCACAATGGTTAAATATGACCGCAAGCATTATCCAGAAGATGATCACCACAGCTTCCAGCGGTGCATGAAAGATTTTTTCTTCTCCTGTTTTCAACGATGGAAATACCGGATAGAGCATCGCCAGTGCAGCTACTATGATCATCAGGATCACAATAAAATTATTTGCACTCTCTGGAGCATGGGTTCCCACATAAAAGTAGTGTTCAAAATATGTCTGGAGATTCTCTTCTGTCATTGCAAATATATAAGTGCGATCCTTTGGAGTCTGAAACATGCCCTGTGTGTCTGTCTCATAATAATCATCATCCCATTCCGGATTATCTTCTTGAAATCGATTCAGCACTTCCCTCAACTCGGTAATCTGTTCAGCCTGATAATCACTTTTTTCGATCTTGACGCTTGGCATACCATTTTCATCATATGTGATGACCATTCCCAGTGCAAATGCATCCATATTCTTCTCTGATAGAGATTGTTTGGACTCCACTTTACTCTTTGCCACAACTTTTCCATCTTCATCTTTGACCTGATAATCCAGATAAGGATAGAAAGAATCAAATTCTTCTTTTACGTCCGACATGTACTCTTCCAGAAATTCATTAAATCCATCAGAATCTGCTTCTTCTCTTGTACTTTCCGTATTGTACAAAATATACGACGCCTCAATAAACTGCTCCAGGAAATCTTCTGAAGTAAGCTCTTCTCGTCTGTCCTGCTCAATGGCTTTATTTTCTTCCTGATACCATTGATGATATTGTGTCATTACTGATAGCGATGCTGTCATAATAGTCAGCAGTATCAATACGACTGCCAATTTATGCCTGTTTTTCAATTTTGTATCCAACACCCCACACCACCTTCAAATATTTTGGTTCCTTTGGATTGATTTCTATTTTTTCACGAATATTCCTCACATGGACCATAATGGTATCTGTATTTACTGCCCGTTCATTCCACACGCGTTCATAGATCTCTTCTGCGGAAAAGATTCTGCCCGGGTTCTTCATCAAAAGTAACAAGATCTTATATTCTGTCGGGGTTAATTTTACAGGTTCACCATCTACAGAAGCTTCCATCGTATCTTCATTAAGCTCTAGTCCTCCGATTATATAGATATTCTCCATCTTCTCTTTCTGATCCAGTTTTTCCATAAATCTACGGTAACGCCGAAGCTGTGAATTAACTCTTGCCAGTAATTCCATTGGCGTAAATGGTTTTGTTATGTAATCATCCGCCCCCATATTAAGCCCCATGATCTTATCCACTTCTTCTGATTTTGCTGATAAAAATATCACAGGAAAATCATATTTTTCCCTTAACTTTATAGTCATCTGAATTCCGTCCATTCGCGGCATCATCACATCCACGATTGCCAGATGAATCTCTTGGGATTCAATCACTTTCAGACCCTCCAATCCATCTGCTGCCTGATACACCTCATATCCCTGACTTTTTAAATATATTTCCACACCTTCACGGATTTCTTTGTCATCTTCTACGATTAACACATGATTCATTTTCATTCCGATGATTCCTTTCCTTCCTTCTACATATGAAGAAGAATATTCTCAGGAGGATGTTTCCCCGCCAATCATTATACTACACTCCCGTTCACAAGGATATACCCGGATTCTCGGAGGACAATGGCAGGATACGATTCCATAATTATCGAACCGCACTGTAATCCTGGAAAATGGCAATGGAATGTGATAATGATCCCATCGTCTGTTCAGAGAAATTTTATGTGAATAGGAAATCGTGACTCCAGTCAACTCCGTCTGACTCTTCTCAGACAAAAAATAGGTCAGTTTCTTCGGGATATGTCTAGGCCCTAATGGACCGTCCATGGCAATTGCCACACTTCTTTTTGCTTCTTTCAAGGCTTTCAACAGATCTTTCAAGGTACCGGCATTGCAGAAACCATATCCTACTCTGACCGCTTCTCCTCCACAACGCTCCAGAAGATTCTGAATATATTCTCCACGTTCATCTGCAGTTACCAGAACAGATACGTCTGCACATTCTTTTGTGACTGCCTGGAGTACCAGATTCATAGCAAAGCTGTCCTCATGCCAGAATCCCACGATATTATGTCCAGAAAACATCTCTGGCTGCTGCCATTCTATGCATACTGTTTTTTCAAGAAGCTTTAAATAAATGTAAAACAGACGACATAACATCTTTCTTTTCATAAGCTTCATGTCCATATTCTTCCGCCCTCCTTCTCTCTTCTAAAATCATACGATAATCTTCTTCTGCCTCTGCCGCGATATAAGCCATCTGATAATTCTGTGCCATCCCAAGCGCATTTGCACCAAATCTGCATCTCTTCTCGTGATCCATCATCAGTTCTTCCGCCTTTGCAGCAAATATATCTTCCGACTCCGCTGTAAGATAACCATTCTTTGCATCTTTTACAATATCATTGACTCCACAGGCTGACACAGCAGCCACTGGCAGCCCTGCAGCCATCGCTTCCGCAAGTACAATTCCCTGGGTCTCTGACTGGGAAGCAAACAAAAACACATCACTTGCAAACAGATAATTTTTCACTTTCTGATTCGGTACTTCTCCGACAAATCTCACCACCCCTTCGATACCGAGCTCTTTTGCATATAGTTCCAGTGCCGATCGTTCTGCTCCATCACCAATTACCATTACGCTGAATCCATCCCCCACACGTCGCCGAAGACATTGAATACTTCGCAGAAGAAAATAAAGATTCTTTTCCTTCTCCAATCTTGACACCGTACAGAACAAACAGCGTTTATCCCCCAGATATGTTCTTTTGATTTCATCGGATACTTTCTCATCTTTCACATAAGAACCGTCATCCAGACCCGTCGGAAGAATCCGGACAGGTGTAGAAATTTCTTGTCGTAAGATAGAATCTCTCATACCGGCAGAAGGCGCCAGCACAAGGTCACATTTGTTCATAAATGATGCCATATACCTGGGAAGCCATTTTCTGCTTTGCTCCAGACATTTTTCCACAGCTGTCCACTCTCGCTTTCCTGAAAACACATTGATGTAATGCAGATATTCCTCATATCTCGTATGATATGTATAGATCAGAGGCAATTGATATCTGCGGCTTAGAGCCACTGCCACATTTCCGATCAACATTGGATGATGCACATGAATCAGATCAAATTTTCTTTTTGCAAATGCTTCCCTTATTCTTGGATCCGTTACATCAGGGATAACCATTCCATTTTCAAATTTTCTTCGGCAAGACCGGTAACGCACTACATCTTCTTGTTCTTCTACTCTCTGGTCTCCTGTCTCTTCATTCTCCAGTTCTCGGTACTCTGGTGCAAATACACAGACTTCATGTCCCCTTTCACGCAACCCGCATGTCAATCGTTCCACGGACACAGGAACACCTCCCACAAAGGGTTTATAATTGTTTGTCATCATTGCAATCTTCATATCCTTCTCCCCTTCTTATCATCTCAGAATCTGCCACACAGCATCTCCCAGAAAGTATCCTGCTCCGACAAATACCAGGTTCCACACAAACACACCCAATAAGGAACTCAATGTATAACTTCCGAATCCCATCGAAATCATACCTGCCGGGATGGAAATCAACGTCCTGATCATGGGCACCAGTTTTCCAAGGAACACACCTGTCGTCCCCCGTTTTCGCAGCATTTCCATATTCTGTTCGATCAATTCCCTATGCTGTGGAAAATGCCGGAGATAAAACCGCAGGAAGATCTCTCCGCCCAGTCTTCCAAGAAAATACAGTATCCAACTCCCAAGAAGTCCTGCAGCCACTGATATCACCATAACCGCAGGGAAGCTGATATCACCACGCGCTGCCCAGATTCCTGCCAGCGGCATGATCACCCCTGCGGGAAATCCCGGAAGATTCATATATTCCAGCAGAACAATCAAAAACACAAATACAGCCCCATATTGCGCAAAATATTGAGTAAGCATCTGGATTGTCATAAACAAGACCTCCCTTCGTTCTGATACTATAAGCATAATAGGGAAATCTTAAGAACGAAGAATGAAAATTCTAAAGATATTCTAAAGATGGGAATTTAGATTAGTTAGTTGGTAATTGGAAGGTGTACGGCGCAAGGGAGTTGGATAGGCTGGTCTGTATCCGGTATCCTTCGCCAAGAATCCATAACAGAAAAAAGAGTTGCAATTTCGTGACCGGACTGATTCACCGAGAAATTTAGATAATTTCTCGATTCAGCAGTCCTTTCGAACTTGGCTGGATGCCAAATTCTCACACGGAATTGCAACTCTTTTTTCTGTAACGGATTCTAACGCTTGACTAGACGGATACAGACCAGCCTATCCAACTCCCTTGCGCCTGACATTCCCAATTACTGAACGAACTCATCTGGGGTAATTCCTGGCGCGAAGCGCAATGGGGAACGATGTTTTTATACTATTCATCATTATTTCAATGGAAGAATCAGTTAGTTATTCTGCCAGTTTTTTGACAATATCTTTACTATGATCTTTCCCTCTGCATGACGCGCAGGAATTCTCCCAGATGAGGAAGTTGCGGACTTGGGGGATGTCAGGCGAGAAGACGAATGGAATGGTTGCCTTTCGTTGGACAAGCGTTAGAATCCGTTACTGGAAAAGAAGCAGATATTTTGTGCGAAGATTTGGCTTCAAGCCAAATCTGAGAAGGCTGCTGAGCCTCGAAATTATCAATATTTCGGGGTGAATCAGCCTGGTCACAAAATATCTGCTTCTTTTCCTGTTATGGATTCTTAGCGAAGGACTTCGCAATGGCAACCATCCCATCCATCCTCTCGCCGTACACACCCAATTACCAACTAACTCAACTAAATTCCTACACAACCTCATTCAGATAAATCTTAGAAAGTGGTATGATTTTCTTCATCTCTGCTTTCATCCTTTCGGACATCTCAACACCTTCCTCCTGGCAGACTTCTTCCACTGTCTTTGCACCGAATACCAGACTTGCCAGTGCAGCGACCGTTATAGTTCCTTCGCTGTTTTCCAGTTTCCCGTCCATAAGCATTACTCCGGAAAATTCAGTTCCAGTTATAACAACACAGCGATTATTTTCTACAATAATGGGATCGGTTACACAAAAACATGTACTCATTAAAGAGCGCAGAGAAAGAGACATCAACATCCTGCGAACATCTACAATTCTTACCATAATCTTTGGTTTTTCTTTTTCTTCTGCCGTTTCTTCAGGATACCATCCAAGACAATCTGTTATTTTTCCTTCTTTACGGTATATTTTCAGACTTCCTCCGTCACTGGCATATTCTTTTATCAATCTCTGATAATATGCGGCATCTCTGATAGCAAATACCTGATATTGTCCCAAGAGATAAGAATTGGCAAACTCTGCCAGCTCTTTGCAATCCTTTTCTTTTGCATCTTCAACCACCAAAAAATCATCTTTTTGTTGCATCTCATTTTCTTTCTGTTCACAATACACCCTTTTATTTTGCTCATAAACTGTCCGAAAATCATAGGGAATATAAATACTTTCAGAAGCTGGCATCAAAAAAGTAAATGTCTTTCCATCCCGATATTCATCTCTTAATGCTTGCTTTAAAAGGTTAGCCATATATCCTCTTTTACGATATTCCTTCTGTGTTGCAACTGCAACAATATAGTTAACCTCCTTTTCGGATCCATTTACATACAAATGATACGGATTTAGATGAAGCATGGCACGAATCGCTTCATCCTCTTCTATGACATATATTTGATTGTCTTTTGTCTTTTCCATATAATAATAATCAACAAACCCTTTACTGTCTTCCTCAAAAACTTCTTCATATAATGCCCGTGTCTTTCCATTTTCCCCGGGACTTAAGTTACGTATATCCATTCTTCTATTATCCTTTCTTTGAGAAAGAGAAGCCCCTGTACGGAGCTTCTCTTTTACTATCATACTATCTTTCCATATGCGGACAGCCACTGCATCCTGCACATCTTCCTTCTTCTGGTCCTACGACATAGCTACAATTTTCTATCGTATCAAGAGCTGCTATCGCCTGAGCGGAAATTCCAGCACCGCTTCCAGTAAATCCAAGCCCCTCTTCCGTTGTCGCCTTAATATTTACTTGGCTAATATCCACATGCAATACTTCTGCCACATTCATACGCATCTGTTCGATATGTGGCGCCATCTTCGGACGTTGGGCAATAATCGTTGCATCAATATTTCCAATCACATATAAGTTATCCTCAATGAGCTTTCCTACATGTTCTAACAATTTGATACTAGAGATACCTTTATATTGGGGATCAGTATCTGGAAAATGCCTGCCAATATCTCCCAATGCAGCAGCTCCTAACAACGCATCCATAATCGCATGCAGAAGCACATCCGCATCTGAATGTCCCAAAAGACCTTTTTCGTATGAAATCTTAACTCCACCTAATATCAGATCCCTGTCTTCTACCAATTTATGAACATCATATCCCATTCCAACTCTCATCTATGATTCCTCTTTTTCTTCTATTTTTTCAACTTCTTCTTTTACCACTTCTTGATCAGAATCTACTTTATCGTCTTCCTCTATATTCGACTCTTCATAGTCCGTATATTCCTTTTTAATATATTTCTTCACTCCCAAAATGCACCATGTTGCTCCTAGAATCAGGAATGCAAGTCCTATGAGTAAAAAAACAATAAAATTTTCCGGCTTATTTAAAACAGAATCACGAACCAGGCTATATCCAAGATAGACCAGATATGCCCCTGCAAGAATTCGAATCGTTAATCTTCCTTTCGTCATTATCGTACTCCTCCTCAATAATAGCGTAGTCTATATTTTTAATATTATAAATGATTTCTTATTTTTTGTATAGTGGAGACACAAAAATAAAACCCTATCTCTTCTATTCATATTCAAAAAAAGAGAGAACATTCAACGTCTCCCTTTTTACAAGTAGCGGGAACTGGATTTGAACCAGCGACACCACGGGTATGAACCGTGTGCTCTAGCCAACTGAGCTATCCCGCCATATTAAATTAACACAACTCTTCTTGAGTTGAATGGGACCAATAGGGCTCGAACCTATGACCCTCTGCTTGTAAGGCAGATGCTCTCCCAGCTGAGCTATGATCCCATATTGGTTTGCAAGTTCTTATCTCTCGAACCGACTTCGTTAGTATACCATTAACTCTCACCAATTGTCAACAGTTTTTTTAATTTTTTTGCAAATTCCGAAAATATTTTTTATAATCCCCGAAAATACGCTATTTCATGCTCGTAAATAAAATTCTCCTTTCAAAAAGGGACAGGGATATTTTAATTTGGGACGGAGGAATTGAAAAAACCCCCGTCCCCATATACAATTTACACAATTCCCTGAGCTGTCATAGCATCTACTACTTTTTCGAATCCGGCAATGTTTGCTCCGGCAACGTAGTTGCCGTCCATGCCGTAACGTTTTGCAGCATCGTCAATGTTATGGCAGATATTTACCATGATGGATTTCAGTTTTGCATCTACTTCGTCGAATGACCAGCTTAAGCGTTCGCTGTTCTGGGACATCTCGAGTGCGGATGTTGCAACACCACCAGCGTTAGCAGCCTTTCCAGGTGCGAAGATGACTCCGTTTTCCTGCAGATACTGTGTTGCTTCCAAAGTGGTAGGCATATTCGCACCTTCGCATACTGCTACACATCCGTTTGCTACTAACTGTTTTGCATCTTCTAAGTGAAGTTCGTTCTGTGTTGCACATGGAAGAGCAAGGTCTACTTTTACAGACCATACGCCGCGTCCTTCATGATATTCTGAATTTGGACGATATTTCTTGTATTCTGTTAATCTTGCACGATTTACTTCCTTGATTTCCTTCAATGCGTCTACATCAATTCCTTCTGGATCATATACCCATCCGTTAGAATCGCTGACTGTTACGACCTTAGCACCTAACTGCTGTGCTTTCTGTGTTGCGTAGATTGCAACATTTCCGGAACCGGATACAGCAACTGTCATGCCTTTGATGTCTTTTCCATTAATCTTAAGAAGTTCCTCTGTCAGATACAGAAGACCATAACCTGTAGCCTCTGTTCTTGCAAGAGAACCGCCATAGCTTAATCCTTTACCTGTAAGCACACCTTCATAAGTTCCCCGGATTCTCTTATATTGTCCGAACATGTAGCCGATCTCTCTTGCACCTGTTCCGATATCACCTGCCGGAACGTCTGTATCAGCACCGATGTATTTGCAAAGTTCTGTCATAAAGCTCTGGCAGAATGCCATTACTTCTCTGTCTGATTTACCCTTTGGATCAAAATCAGAACCACCTTTACCTCCGCCGATCGGAAGGCCTGTCAGTGAATTCTTGAAGATCTGTTCAAAACCAAGGAATTTGATAATTCCAAGATTAACAGATGGATGAAGACGTAATCCTCCCTTGTAAGGTCCGATTGCGCTGTTGAACTGTACACGATAACCTGTGTTGACCTGAACCTGTCCTTTGTCATCTACCCATGGAACACGGAACTTAATCTGTCTTTCTGGTTCTACCAGTCTTTCAAGCAGGGCATCTCTTCTGAATTTATCTTCATTTGCCTCTACTACTACTCTCAATGATTCCAATACTTCTTTGACTGCCTGGTGGAATTCTGGTTCAGCAGGGTTTTTTGCCACTACTTTTTCCAGGACTTCATCTACATATGACATACCTTTTACCTCCTAAAATAATTCCTTCAAAGCATTTTTATATAATGCACCCCATGTTATGCCTTATATAAAAAAACGGGCAGACAAGGTCTACCCGTTTGTGACGCTTTTGTCAATTAACATTGTAAAGGATTCACGTATAGAACACAAGGTTTTTTTTCAATTTTATGCAATTTATGCAATTATTTCCTTTTATTCTTTCAAAAACGCCTTAATTTTATGCAGTTTTTACGCTATAATTCGTTTTTTCTTGAAACAGAGTGCTCTCTAAGTTTCATTTTCTTTGTAGCTTATTTAAAATATTCTACACCAGATTCAAAGATCTTCAGATCCTGCTCTCCGTAAATATTCATAGCGACGGAGCGTGCACGTCTCTCAGAATGTGCCATTTTACCAAGCACACGTCCATCCGGGCTGGTGATACCTTCAATTGAACAATAAGATCCGTTAACATTCCATTCTTCATCCATAGTAATATTACCTTCCGGATCACAGTACTGCGTTGCGACCTGCCCATTAGCGAAGAGTTTATCCAGCCATTCTTTATTGGCTACAAAACGTCCTTCACCATGAGAAGCCGGGTTGGTATATACACCGCCGAGCGTTGCTTTCTGAAGCCATGGAGACTTATTGGTAACCACTTTTGTGTATACCATCTTGGAAATATGACGTCCGATCGTATTGTATGTCAAAGTCGGGGCATCTGCATCCTGTCCGGTAATCGCTCCATTTGGAACCAGTCCCAGTTTGACAAGTGCCTGGAATCCGTTACATACACCGAGTACCAGTCCGTCACGCTCATTCAAAAGTTTTTCTACCGCTTCTTTCATCTTCGCATTCTGGAATGCAGTTGCAAAGAATTTTGCAGAACCATCCGGTTCATCACCAGCACTGAATCCGCCTGGGAACATGATAATCTGGGCATCATTGATTGCTTTTTCAAACACATTGACAGAATCAATGATATCTGAAGCATTCATATTCTTGAATACTTTAACATTCGTCTTTGCTCCGGCTCTTTCAAATGCTTTTGCACTGTCATATTCACAGTTTGTTCCAGGAAATACCGGAATAAATACCGTCGGCTGCGCAATCTTGTGGTTACAGATATAGATATCTGAGGTCTCATACACTCCAGTTTCAACCTTTTCATCCTGTCCTTCTGCACCAGAATTAGTCGGGAATACTTTTTCCAGTGTTCCTTTCCATGCTTCTTCTGCATCGGCAATGGTAATCTTTACATCCTTGTATGCAAGAACAGGTTCTTCTGTCACTTCACCGATTACCATATAAGTGATGCTCAATTCTCCCACTTTATCTGCAGGAACTTCCGCAATGATATCACCAAATGCAGGAGCAAACAGATCTCTTTCATCTACATTGTGTTCCAGAGTAACACCCATTCTGTTACCAAATGCCATCTTGCTGACAGCTGCTACAATACCATGTCTGTCAAGTGCATATGCAGATACAATCTTTCCGCTGTGAATATCCTCTGTAAACTTCGCATACTGATCCATGACTTTCTCATATACCGGGACATCATATTCATCTGTCTCAATACGAAGCCACACCAACTTATTACCTGCCTTCTTCAATTCAGGAGTAATAATATCCTTTTCTGTAGCAACATCTACTGCAAAGGAAACCAGTGTCGGCGGAACATCGATATCCTCGAAAGTTCCAGACATACTGTCTTTTCCTCCGATGGATGGAAGGCCGAATCCAAGCTGTGCATCGTAAGCCCCCAGAAGTGCTGCAAACGGCTGGCTCCATCTATGTGGATCTTCCGTCATACGGCGGAAATATTCCTGGAAAGTAAAGCGAATCTTGCTATGGTCACCGCCTGCTGCAACAATCTTCGCAACAGACTCGGTCACAGCATAGATTGCTCCATGATATGGACTCCAGGTGGACAGATACGGATCAAATCCATAACTCATCATCGTGACTGTGTCGCAGTCTCCCGTCAATACTGGAAGTTTTGCTACCATCGCCTGTGTCTCTGTCATCTGGTATTTTCCACCATGTGGCATAAATACGGATGCAGCACCGATGGAACCATCAAACATCTCTACAAGACCTTTCTGAGAACATACATTCAGATCTTTCAGGGTTGTCATCCATTTTTCTTTGACATCTCCAACTTCTTCTCTGACAAGAATGCTGTCTTTTCTGTTCGGAATATCCACTGCAACCGTAGTTTCCTGATGTGCTCCGTTCGTATCCAAGAATGCACGGGACAGATTGACAATCTCTTTTCCTCTCCAGGAAAGCACCAGTCTTGGCTCCTCTGTTACAACTGCAACACAGACTGCTTCCAGATTTTCTTCTTTTGCATAGCCCATGAATTCATCTACATCTTTTGGATCAACGACGACTGCCATACGCTCCTGGGATTCAGAGATTGCAATTTCCGTTCCATCCAGACCTGCATATTTCTTCGGGACTTTATCAAGATCAACTTTTAAACCGTCCGCCAGTTCTCCGATTGCCACAGAAACTCCGCCAGCGCCAAAGTCATTACATTTCTTAATTAATTTACTTACTTCTTCTCTTCTGAAAAGGCGCTGAATCTTACGCTCTGTCGGAGGATTACCCTTCTGAACCTCAGCACCGCAAGTTTCAATAGATTCTTCGGTATGTACTTTGGAAGATCCGGTTGCGCCGCCGCAGCCATCACGTCCGGTACGTCCGCCAAGAAGGATAATGATATCTCCAGGATCAGAAGTTTCGCGGATAACCGCACGTCTTGGTGCCGCACCTAATACCGCTCCGATCTCCATACGTTTTGCCACATAATTTGGATGATAGATTTCTTTTACAGTTCCTGTTGCCAGACCAATCTGATTACCATAAGAACTGTAACCATGAGCTGCCTCACGAACCAGCTTCTTCTGCGGAAGCTTTCCTTTCATCGTATCTTTCACAGATACCGTCGGGTCTGCCGCACCTGTCACACGCATTGCCTGATATACATAAGTACGTCCTGACAATGGATCACGGATCGCACCGCCAAGGCAGGTAGCCGCACCACCGAATGGTTCAATCTCAGTTGGATGATTATGGGTCTCATTTTTAAAGTTTACAAGCCATTCTTCTTCCACGCCATCTACTTTAATCGGCACAACAATACTGCAGGCATTAATCTCATCAGACTCCTCCTGATCTGCAAGCTTTCCTTCTTTCTTTAATTTACGCATCGCCATCAAGGCAAGATCCATCAGGCATACGAATTTATCCTCTCTGCCTTTGAAAATCTCACTGTGATCTGCCAGATACTGCTTATATGTATCCTCGATCGGTTCTTTATAATCACCCTCTCCGAAGGTAACATCTGTCAGTTCTGTTGAAAATGTTGTATGTCGGCAGTGGTCAGACCAGTAAGTATCCAGCACACGGATCTCTGTCATGGAAGGATCTCTGTCTTCCTCTCCTTTGAAGTATTTCTGAATGTGAAGGAAATCCTTGAATGTCATAGCAAGACCCAGAGAAGAATACAATTCTTTCAACTGCTCCTCTGACATATCTTTAAACCCGTCAAATATAATGACATCTGCAGGTTCATCAAACTTCGTCACAAGAGTATCCGGCTTCTCCATGCCAGTCTCGCGGGAGTCTACCGGATTGATGCAGTGAGCTTTAATTGCCTCAAACTCTTCATCAGAAATCACTCCATCTCTTCCTTCAATCACATAAGTAATCGCTGTCTTAATAACAGGCTGCTCGTCCTCTTTTATGAATTGTACACACTGAATCGCAGAATCTGCACGCTGGTCAAACTGCCCAGGCAGGAATTCTACAGAAAAGATTCTGCATCCGTCTGCAACAGGAAATTCCTCGTGATACAGTGTATCTACCGGCGGCTCAGAAAAGATTCCATTGCAAGCTTTTTCGAAAGTTTCATCGGAAATATTCTCCACATCATAACGAATCAGTACACGCACACTTTCCACATCTTTAATCCCGAGATAGCTCTTAATCTCGTGTCTTAAATCGTCTGCCTGTACTGCAAATCCTGGTTTCTTTTCCACGTAAACACGTTTTACATTACTCATAAATCATCCTCCACACATGAATTCTAGATTATCTGGTTACATTGTAGCATAATTTTTCTTATTAATAAAATTAATACATCTTAATCATTCTATAAGTATTACTTATCATTCTTTTTCACTTTTCTGTTCCAGATCAGGAACATGATCAAAAGAAGTAGTAACATTCCCACAAATGACATACCGATTCGAATCACCATATCAGAAAAGAACCCTTCCGGGAGCATCCGAATCATATAGTCAGTATCTTCATCAAAGAGCCACAGATCATTGGTAAAAAATAGTTGATGAAATATCGTAAAGCACTTTGTAAAATCAATAGAAAATGCCACTGCCAGAAATGCAATCAGCGCCAGGAACACACCGCCCGCAATAAAATAAGCTTTGGGAAGTAGATGCTTCCAGTCTGCCTTCCGTGCTATGAGCAGCACAAGCAGTACGAGGAAAACAATCAGGCATACGGTTCTTAGTTTTAACCCGCCTAAGAACAAATTCCTTACATCTGCCATATGCAGCCTGTCCTGTTCATTGAAAAAGTCCTGCGTCTGGCCATCTACCTCCGTCACAATTGACAATTCATCCTCTTTTCCAATCAGATAAGCCATCATGTGGTCTGTCACTTTCATGACATCTACAATCTTCATATTCAAAGCTTCCGTAACCGTATATTTTTCATATTCCTTCTCATAAAAACGATATTCCGGATCCCCATATATCACCAGTTGAAAACTGGTCAGCAGCATTGCAATAATGAGAAGAAACATTGCAACGACAGCCGCTACACTCATAATCTTATTCTGTTTTCTATTCATATCTCGCTCCTTCCATCCCCATTCTAACATAATCCTCATTGTAATTCACTTCTTTTTGACTTATAATTGGCTTAGCTTTATCAGGAGGACTTATAAATGGATATCAATTATGAATTATATAAAGTATTTTATTATGTAGCAACGACCCTCAGCTTCTCCGAAGCTTCCAAGAAATTATATATATCTCAGTCAGCCGTCAGTCAGTCTGTCAAATCTCTGGAAAAAAAGTTAAATCAGGTTCTGTTCATCCGCAGTACAAAACAAGTACGTCTAACACCGGAAGGCGAAATCCTCTTAAGACATGTGGAGCCTGCCATCAATCTGATCAAACACGGTGAAGCTTCGCTTCTGGAATCCAATGCAGGCGGAGGACAGATTCGCATTGGGGCAAGTGACACAATCTGCCGTTATTTTCTGGTTCCTTATCTGGAAAGATTCCATAAGGAATTTCCAGGCACTCATATCAAGGTTACAAACGCAACTTCCGTTCGCTGTGTAGAGTTACTGGAAAGCGGCCAGGTTGACCTCATTGTCGTCAACTATCCCAATACCTATCTTAGAAATGTCTCTAACGTAAAGAAAATCCGGACTTTTCACGACGTATTCATTGCAAACAATGCTTTTTCAGAATTAAAAGGAAAAAAACTATCTTTAAAACAATTATTAGAATATCCGATTCTTATGCTGGATAAGAAAAGTACGACCAGCGAATTTTTGCATGCACTTTTTCAGCAACATCAGCTGGATCTGGTTCCTGAAATCGAACTGAGCAGTAACGATCTTCTCATCGATCTTGCAAGCATTGGCCTGGGAATTGCATTCATACCGGATTACTGCATTCCTCATAAATCTACAGAACTGTTTATTGTTAGGACTCAGGAGGAACTCCCTGCACGTGAACTGGCAATCGCATATGATGAACATATGCCAGTATCAAATGCGGTGTTAGAATTTCTGAATTATTTCTAATGATCTGCTCTGTCTAGTTCCATATTTCAGAAAGCTATTCTCCCCATTTTTTCCAGAATGTCTCCAGGTAATCCTCTACATTTTCCACATTACAGAGCGCATACTCCTTCCATTCTCTTGGAAATGTTTCCTGATATCTTCCATCACGGAAGCGCTCATCCAGTAACAGGATCACCCCTCTGTCTTCATCTGTACGAATGACTCTTCCTGCTGACTGAAGCACCTTATTCATCCCAGGATAAAGATAAGCATAATCAAAGCCTCGCAATCCATGTGCATCAAAATAATTCTTCAACAATTCTCTTTCCCGGCACACCTGAGGCAGTCCGGTACCAATAATGATCGCGCCGATTAATTTATCTTCTGCCAGATCAATTCCCTCCGAGAAGATACCGCCCATTACACAGAATCCCATCAGGCTGTGCTTTCTGTCTTCTTCAAAATTTTCCAAAAAGATCTCTCTCGCCTCTTCCGACATATACTGAGACTGCATCACATATTCGATTTCCTGATCTTCTTTTAACAGATCAACAAACACTTCATAAACTTCTTCCATAAATCGATAAGAGGGGAAGAACGCAATATAATTACCGATTCTTGTTCTTGCAACCTGTATCAGATATCTGGCATAACGCCGATACATGTCCTCGCCTCGTCTGGTATATTTTGTACTGACATCGGTACCAAGAATCAACTGTCTTCTTGCAGGATCAAATGGAGATTCTGCATATATCGCGTAATCTTCTTTCGAAGTACTTAACAGCTTTTTGTAATAATGAATCGGAAGTAACGTTGCAGAGAAGAAGATGGTACTATTTCCCTTATCCAAAAACTCCTGTAAACAATTGGCAGGATTGACGCAGAACAGCCGAAGCTTAAATCTGCCACTGTCTTCTAATTCTGAATAGATCAGATAATTCTCATCCAACCGGTCATGGATATTGAGAAATGTACGTACAGAAAAATAAAGATTCAAAACTTCTTGTCGAATCTCTTCTTCTTTACAGTCTTCCAGATATCTCTCCATCTCCGTCATTAATGCCATTAATTTTAAATAGATATGGGAGACACTGTCTAACACCTGCAAACCGTCACATTCTCGCTTTAATGCCAGAAGCTGCTTATTGCAGTCATTCAGCTTCCGGGCAAGTTTTTCATCTCTGTCCTTTACCAGTTTTTTTATCTTTAAAATGTCTTCTTTATAAATCTGGGCACTGTACATCTCACGACCGCGTTCAACCAGATTATGCGCTTCATCAATGAGGAAAAGATATTCTCCTTTGTTCCCTTCACCGAAGAATCGTCTCAGATATGCGTTCGGATCAAACACATAATTATAATCGCAGATGACTGCATCTACCCACTCTGCTATGTCCAGACTCATCTCATGCGGACATACCTGCCACTTTCTTGCCTGCTCTTTCAGAATCTCCCTGCTCATCTCATCGGAAGTCGTAATCAACTCATATACCGCATCATTTACTCTGTCATAATGTCCCTTCGCATATGGACATGCATCAGGATTACAGTTTGTCTCTTCACAAAAACAGATCTTTTCCTTCGCTGTCAGAACAATCACTTTCATGCGAAGCGCCTGTTCTTTCAGTGTGTCAAACGCCTGCCATGCCACCGTTCGAGTAATCGTCTTCGCAGTCAGATAAAACAGTTTTTCGCCCAGTCCTTCCCCCATCGCCTTTACAGCCGGGAATACAGTAGCCATCGTCTTGCCCACTCCCGTAGGAGCCTGGATAAACAGCTTCTTCTTGCGAAGAATAGTCCGGTACACCGATACGACCAAATCCTTCTGTCCCTCACGATATGTAAATGGAAATTCAATTTCTTTAATAGATTGATTCCTTTTTCCCTTCCACTGAATCTGATACCTTGCCCATTTCTCATACTTCCCGATCAATTCCCAGAACCATGTATCTAACTCCTGGAATGAATATACACTCTGAAAACGCTTCATCTCTTCCGTCTCCATATTACAATATGTCATCTGTATGCCAATCTCTTCTAACTTCTTCTGACTGGCATAAATATATGCATAACATCTTGCCTGTGCCAGATGGACTCCGACAGGTTCTTTCAACAAGTTCAGATCTTTCAGCACTCCTTTGATCTCATCGATCACAATTCCTTCCGGCGTCTCTATGATTCCATCTGCACGCCCCTCAATCATAAGAAGGAATCCTTTACAAGGCACTTCGAACTTCAATCCAATCTCTGCATGATAATCCGACCCCATACGGCGCTGAATCTTCCGGTGAATCTTACCGCCCAAAAGCATACTGTCCTTATCTGCTCCTGCTATTCTATTGTCGATATCCCCGCTGCGCATAATAAACTCCACAAGACTACGCACGGATATCCGGATGACCGGCTGTTCTAAATTCATAATCTCTTCTTCTCTCTATACTAACTTTTCTTATTATAGCATAGATATTACCGGAACTCTACCATATCCGGCCGGAAGCGGAGCGGCAAATGCTGCCTCTGGCACTTCGGATTCTCCCTGGATGGAATAGAAATTGTCTTGCAAAATTCCTTCCACAGCTTTTCAAATTCTTTTTCTCTTTCAGAAAACGTAAGATTCTCTTCTATCTTACATTGTTCATCCCATAAAAGGATCCATTTTTTCCCCGATTCATGAACTACAAACATATGATGTGTCTTATCATGTATCATCCAGTTCTCCAGAGGAAGGCGATCCGCGAAATGGGGGGCAAGGCAGGTAAGAACCTGTGATTTTGGTGTAATCCCTGCATATAACACGCCATTTGCAAGTTCCTGAAATCTCAGGAAGCCTTTGAGTGAATGTGCTTCTCCGCCTACGTTTCTGCTAAGTTCAAATACCTTCTCTACCTTGGGGTGGCTGAGATATTCCATAATTCTTGTACTGTCAGGCAGCCGCCGTGCTGCCAGCATCGTTCCAAGTACAGCATCTGCCTTTTCTCTATCCGCTGACAGCACAGCATGGTAGATATCCCAGTAAGCATTCTGTCCCAAATGCTTCTTAATCAGTGCTTCCACCGCAATCGCCTTATGCTCCGTCTCCTCCACCTCAACATAATCACAGAATAAACGAGGTTCCAGGAATCCTCTTAATGCAATCCCACATTCATCTTCCCCTTTCCGACTCTTCCACGCATCATATATCCCCGAAAAAATCCCCGTGACCGTATCACTGCACACATAGATTGTTTTTATCATTGCTTCCATATACATTCTCCCTAAATCTCACATCATCAAAAAGAGACAATTGTTGATATCCCATATTCGTTATCTCCTTTGGCAGTTTTTCTCCTGCATCCAGAAGATTCCTGGTAATATAATCCACATCCATCTTCGTCGGATACAGCATCTTCCCACTGCATGTGATAAAATACAATGCACGCTTCAACACAACACCCATCTTCTTAAGATCTGGGAAATCCAGCGTACCAAACTTTCTCGCTTTCATAATCCGGGATGCAGACTTATATCCAATTCCCGGCACCCGAAGCAGCATCTTATATTCTACCCGGTTAATCTCTACCGGAAACTGATCCAGATGCTGCAATGCCCAGTTACACTTCGGATCAAATAACACATTAAAATTCGGATTCTCTTCCGACAAAAGTTCCTCTGCCTGAAAATGATAGTAACGAAGCAGCCAGTCTGCCTGATAAAGACGGTGTTCTCTTAAAAGAGGCGGTCCGTCATCCGTCCTTGCCGGCAAGGCAGCATCCTCATTCACATGCACGAATGCCGAATAAAATACTCTTTTTAATCCAAACTTCTGATATAACGACTCTGCCACCTGCATAATCTGATAATCAGTCTCCGGAGTTGCTCCTATGATCATCTGCGTACTCTGCCCTGCCGGGACAAAACGCGGCGCATTCCGATACAACTGAATCTCCTGCTTATTCTCATCCATGCGATTCTGTACCAGACGCATCGGTGTCAGAATATTTTTTCTTGTCTTATGCGGTGCCAGAATCTTCAGACTCTCTGCCGTAGGAAGTTCCAGATTCACACTCATTCTGTCTGCCAGAAATCCAACTCTCTGGATCAGTTCTGGATTCGCTCCGGGAATTGCTTTCACGTGAATATAGCCCTGAAAATGACATTCCTTTCGCAGTTTATACAATGTAGCATAAAGCAATTCCATTGTATGATCCGGACTCTTCAATATCCCAGAACTTAAGAACAGTCCTTCAATATAATTTCTTCGGTAAAATTCCATCGTAAGAGTACAGACTTCTTCCGGTGTAAAAGCCGTCCGCACCACATCATTGCTTCTTCGATTCACACAATACTTGCAGTCATAGATACACTCGTTGGTAAATAAAATCTTTAAAAGAGAAATGCATCTTCCATCTGCCGAAAAGCTGTGACAGATTCCCGACTGTTCACAGCTTCCTATTCCTGTTCCATCATTATTGCGCGAAGTTCCGCTGGAAGTGCAGGCAACATCATATTTCGCCGCATCCGTTAAGATATTCAATTTATCATAGACCGTCATAGATTCCTGAATCCTCATAAAACCCCCCTTCCCTTTTCACAGAACGCAAAAGAACATATGTTTGTATTTCCAATTATACAAACATATGTTCTTTTTGTCAATAAGTTCCAAGAAGGAAGATCATTCTAGTATTGGTTACTGTACATTGGCTGCAGCATCTCCGTAATATCACTGATAACCGAAATCAGGGTATGGATATTCCCCTCCCGATTCCGCTGATATGCATGATAACCACCCTGAATACAGCAACTTAAGATAATATTTTTCACTGCATCATCCCTGTATTCCGGGTATTTTTCAAATATCATTTCCTTAATACTCGTCTCAATCCTATCTGCAAAATGGTTCCTCTGTTTTCCGGAAAACAGAATCATAGTCAGAGAATTCTGTGACAGATATGCCGTAAACAGCTCCTTGGTAAATTCTGCCGGATTCTCCATAATATACTCAGGATGGGAGATGCTGTTCGTAATCGACATGACTACTTCCGCTTCCATACAGTCTGACAGATCATAAATATCTTTATAATGAGAATAAAACGTCGATTTATTAATGCAAGCCAGTTCACACAACTCTCTGACTGTAATCTTTTCCAATGGTTTTCTGGAACGCAGTTCTATAAATGCATTCTTGATTCCTCTTTCTGTCTTTTCAATCCGCAGATCCATATATTGCTTCCTCCAAACATTCTATTCTTGATATTTCCCGACAAATTTTGCAATCCGTTGCTTATCCATCCATCTGTCTACATTGTTGGTGGATAGCCCGATATCAGATTTGTATAATCATTATAGACGAAAAAAGCAACTACTGTCTATTATTTTATAAAATTGGAGGAAACATTATGGATTTTTTTGGCTTTTATACTGGGAAAATATTTGACGCATATCGCTATCTCGGCGCACACGTAGAAGAACAGGGGGTTACGTTTCGTACATTTGCCCCCGGCGCTTTGCGCATTACTCTGATTGGAGAATTCAATGGCTGGCAGGAATGGGAAATGAACCGGGTCCACGACGGAAACTTCTGGGAATGTTATGTACAGAATGCACATCCTGGAATGATGTATAAATACCGGATTTATAGGCAGGATCAATCCTATGTAGACCACTGTGATCCTTACGGCTATGGCATGGAACTTCGCCCGAATTCTGCTTCATATATCCGTGATCTGTCTTCTTATGCTTTTCAGGATGATGCATGGATGCGAAACCGAACAGATTGCAAAGAGCAACCTCTAAATATCTATGAAATTCATTTCGGATCTTTTAAAAAGCCATCCGATAAAGCTGATGACTGGTATACCTATACGGAAATGGCTGATATTCTCATCCCTTACCTGAAAGAATATGGCTACAATTATGTAGAAATCATGCCATTGAGCGAACATCCCTGTGATGAGTCCTGGGGATACCAGAACACAGGATTTTTCAGTCCCACTTCTCGTTATGGTACTGCAGAAGATCTGATGAAATTTGTCGATACTTGTCACCAGAATGACATCGGTGTCATCTTAGATTTCGTTCCGGTTCATTTTGCTGTAGATGGATATGCTCTGACCAATTATGACGGAACTGCTTTATACGAATACCCTCATCAGGACGTAGGAGTCAGTGAATGGGGAAGCTGCAACTTCATGCATTCACGCGGAGAAGTACGCTGCTTCTTGCAATCCGCCGCCAATTACTGGCTTACAGAGTATCACATGGACGGAATCCGTATGGATGCCATCAGCAGAATCATCTATTGGCAGGGCGAACCTGCAAGGGGTGTGAATCATAATGCCGTAGAATTCATCCGTGAAATGAACCGCGGATTAAAAACGATGCACCCCACTGCCATTCTGTCTGCTGAAGATTCTACCTCATTTCCTAATGTCACAAAACCAGTCAGCGAAGGTGGCCTTGGATTTGATTACAAATGGGATATGGGATGGATGAACGATACCCTGGATTACTTCCGAACCGCACCAGAATATCGAAGCCGTGATTACCACAAACTGACCTTTTCCATGATGTATTATTATAACGACACCTTCCTTCTTCCGCTCTCCCACGATGAGGTTGTGCACGGCAAAGCAACGATTCTGCAGAAAATGAGTGGAGATTACGATATGAAATTCCCACAGGCAAGAGCATTTTACATGTATATGTATGCACATCCAGGGAAAAAACTGAATTTTATGGGAAATGAACTGGGACAGCTGCGAGAATGGGATGAAAAACGTGAACAAGACTGGAACATCCTGAAATATCCCATCCACGATGCATTCCACCACTTTATGAAAGATCTGAACCTAATCTATCAGACACATCCGGCTCTTTCCCAGAAAGATTATACTGCGGATGGATTCCAATGGATCGACTGCCATCAAGAAGAACGTTGTATCTATGCCCTCGAACGAAGAGCCAGCCAGGAACGTATTCTGGCCGTCTTCAACTTCTCAGACCAGTTGCAGGAAAAATACGAATTCGAAGTAAAAGATACCAAAAAGCTGACCATTCTGATTGCCAGTGACATGGAACAATATGCCGGAACGAAAAAATATACGACCATGAATATTCCATTGCAAAATGGAAAAGTGATCTTGGATCTGGAGCCTTATTCAGCGATTTATCTGCAGATGGGAATCTAGTGATTGGATCGAATTTGAGGGAGGAGGCAGTTTGTTCCGACGCTACGCTTACCTTCACAAATCGCCTTCTCCCTCGAATTCTCCGCCACAGCCAACCTATATCTTATTTACTGCTGCCGCAAGATATTCATTGCTGATCTCGTAGAATTTCTCACTCTCCACAGCTTCCGCAAGTGCTGCATCGATCGGCATCTTCCCTAATACTGGGATTCCCAGTTCTTCTGCAATTGCATCAATGTGACTCTCACCGAATACATTGATCTTCTTGCCACAGTCCGGACATACCAGATAACTGTAGTTTTCAACGATTCCCAGTACCGGAATGTTCATCTGTTTTGCCATGTTGTAAGCTTTCTTTACGATCATCTGTACTAGATCCTGCGGTGATGTGACGATCACAACTCCATCCACCGGAAGAGACTGGAATACAGTCAACGGTACATCACCGGTTCCCGGTGGCATATCAACGAAAAGATAATCCAATTCTCCCCACATCACATCCGTCCAGAACTGTGTTACCACTCCTGCAATAACCGGTCCTCTCCAGATGACCGGATCAGATTCATTTTCCAGAAGCAGGTTGACGGACATAATCTTCGTACCATCTTTTGCCTCACATGGGAACATACCGGCATCACTGCCCTTAGCATTCTCATGTACTCCATACATCTTTGGAATGGATGGTCCTGTGATATCTGCGTCTAATATTCCAACGGAGAATCCCTGCTCACGCATCATTCTTGCCAAAGATGCGGTTACCATAGATTTCCCTACTCCGCCCTTGCCACTGACAACCGCAATCACTTTTTTCACCTGTGAAAATGGATTCGCCGGTTCTCTAAAATCCTGTGGTTTGCTGCTACAGGAACCTGCATGCGCACATCCGGCGCAGTCAGATGGTGAGCAGCCATTCTGTTGTTCTTCTGCCATCATTCATTACCTCCTGGTTACTAAGTGCATCTGAAAATCACTGTGCACAAAGTGTATTATTCAACAACTGCAATCAGTTCTACTTCACATTTTACATTCTTTGGCAATGTCTTAACTGCCACGCAGCTTCTTGCCGGTTTGGATGTAAAATACTTTGCATATACTTCATTAAATGCTGCAAAATCTGCCATATCTGCAAGAAAGCAAGTTGTCTTAAGAACTTTATCATAAGAAGTTCCTGCAGCTTCCAGAACAGCCCCCAGGTTCTTACATACCTGTTCTGTCTGTTCTTCAATTGTCACGGCCTCAATGGTATCTGTCTCTGGATTGATTGGAATCTGTCCTGCAGAATAAAAGATTCCTCCATGTACATATCCCTGTGAATATGGTCCCAATGCATTTGGTGCTTTTTCTGTTGCTACTGCTTTCATAATTACCTCTCCTTTGCCTGTTCTAATAATTTCTGTGCAATGCACACATCAAAAAGTCCCATACCTACTGATTTAAAGTAAGTCGTCTTTTTGGTGATCTCCTCTTCATCTGCTCCTGATGCCAGGAACTGATCCATGAGAATGGTCTGCTCCTCTTTCAGGATTCCGTCTGCCAGAGGCTGACTCAAGTCCCCGCTTTCCTCACATGCATACGGGAGTTCAATGTATACATGATCTACAAGCTCCCAGATTGCGTTCGGTATCTCACGCATCTGAGGCGTGTAAGAACCAATGGCAACGATGCATTTTCCCTCTAACATCTTGCTGTCATCTGGAAGTACCGGCTTCTTGGAAGGCGTTGCTGTACAGATAATCTCACTGTTCGTCACCAGTTCTTCTATCGTCTTACATTGTACTACCTTTACATCTGGCTTATCAATAGCTTTTTTCATTCTGGCAAGGTATTCGCTCAGATCCCGGGTACTGTGATTATATACATATACGGTATGAATATCCCTTGCAGCACATGCATATAATGCCAGATGAAATCCCTGCACTCCGGCTCCCACAATTCCTACAGTATGACAGTCTTTTCTGGAAAGATGGCGGATTGCCACCCCGCCTACTGCTCCTGTCCGATATGCAGTCACACATTGCCCATCCATCAATGCAACCGGAGCACCTGTCTTCTGGTCGTTTAACAGCACAACACCATCAATAGACGGAAGACCAAGCTTTGCATTTTCTGGGAAAATGCTTAAGATCTTCGTTCCGATAATCTCACTGGTATAACATGGCATGTACATCAAAGTCTTATTATCATGTTCAACGGTCGGACGCGGAGGCATATAATATTCTCCTGTACCAAATATGCGGTATGCCTCTTCAATCTGATCCATCATCTGATTCAGGTCAACCATTTTCTCAATCTCTTCTTTTCCTAAAACAATCATCATTAATCTCCTCCCAACTCTTCTTTTTCTCTTGTTACATTGTTTAACCACTTATAAGTTCGGTATCTGTATACACAGATTGGAATCTTAATCAACTCATCACTCATCAGTATCACATATACAACCTGCACACTTGCATGCAATACAAAGGCGGCCACCGCACCAATCAGGATGGAACATCCCCACATAGTTGATACATCCATAATAAGCCCGAAACGAGTATCTCCGCCGGAACGGAAGACTCCAACGACCATCGTCGTATTGACTGACTGCGCGATCGTAAAATAGGACATGACAAAAAACATAAAGTTCATATACTGCTTTGCCTGCTCTGTCAGTTCAAGATTCGCTCCCGCAACAGGTGCTGCCAGAAGAATAATTCCTCCGCCGATCGTCCCTAACAGAAGGCTTAATCCAACGAACCGTTTTGCATATGCCCTTGCATGTAAGATCTGTCTCTCTCCAATCGTCTTGCCAAGGTAGATTGCCGTGGCATTCGAGATTCCAAACACAACAACCGTAGCCAGCTGCCTTGCTACCTGTGCCACGGAATTAGCCGCCACCGCAGCACTGCCCATATGTCCAATGACGGCTGTATTGGCAGAGCTTCCCAGCCCCCACATCAGTTCATTTAACACAACCGGCATAGCATATACCATGTAATCTCTCAGCAATACTCTATCAATGTGAAACATATCATACAGACGGATACGGACATCACGGTTCCTTGTTCTGGCATAGACAAGAACCATCACGGTCTCTGTGATTCTTGCGCACAAAGTACCAATGGCTGCACCTACAATCCCAAGCTTTGGGAAACCACACAGACCAAAAATCAGCAATGCATTTACAACCACATTTACAACCAGCGACATAAAATACACAAAAGTAGCAATCAACACTCTCTCAATGCTTCGCATAATATTCAAGTACACCTGAGTCACAGCAATACATAGATAAGAAAGTCCAACAATACGAAGATATCTTGCACCTTCTGTAATCACTTCAACATCTGAACTATATATCCGCATAAGTGTCTCTGGAATCAGAAGCGCCGCAATGGTAAATACAGCAGCTACCACAAGAGAAACAGACAGCCCCATTCCCAATATCTTCTCAATGGTTCTGGTATCTTTCTTTCCCCAATACTGCGCAGTCAGCACGGTAGCTCCCGAAGTAATCCCGAAAAACAGAAGCATCATAATAAACTGAATCTGTCCTGCCAGCGAAGAACCTGAAAGAGCCGTCTCTCCGACCTTTCCAAGCATAACAACATCAATCGCCGTAACACCAACATTAATCAGATTCTGAAGTGCCATCGGTACTACCAGTGCAAATACATTTCGATAAAAAACTCGCCAGTTAATATTCAGATTTGCCGAATCCTGTTGTGTCATAACCTCTCTATCCTCTTCTCATTTGATACATCCAGTAAAGATTGTAACATAAGACACAAAAGAAATATAGGAATTTTAAAAATATTCTATCGATATGATGAAGCCTTTACAGAAGTTAAATTCCGCGTACACTGGCTGATGGAAAGTTTCAGACGTTTTGGACAGGATGGCCTTAGCGTTAACTACCGGCTTCCATCGAACGGGCAGTCAAAGATTGTTTCGCTAAATGTTGGGATAACCCACGTGGTTCACCATCGCTCCCGGATGTGATATTCCGGTCAAAGCTCCTCTTGAAAATATCGATGCTTATATGCGTGCAGCAAGACAATGCGAAAAATATCCGGTTCAGCCATCGAACTGGGAGTAAAATTTATCAAAAAAGACATCCAGAACTACTTTTGTAATTCTAGATGTCTTTCATTATAGCTTTTCTGCCCATTCTATATTTTTAATCAATGCCTCCAACTGTATTTTTGATGATTTTCCATTGGTCAATTCGTCTATTTTTGCATTAACAGCCGGATGATAATAATGACCTTCTTTTTCTCTTTCTATTCCATAAGCGCATGCCTTTTCTAAAATCTGATGATTTTTTATACGCTTCTCATCTGGAATTTCTCTCAGGTAAAGTGTCTTCGGATATAATGGTTCCTTCTTCCAGATTCTGGAAAGCGGAATCGCATTATTTCGGAACATATATCCACTACAGACATCTGTATCATATCCAAGAATCTGAATTCCTTCTGATTTGATACCATCTAATGTAACTTTCAGGTCAAACATATCTTTCGGAGACACTGCCACAAGAGATACTGTACTTTCTGCTAACGCCAAAATATCATGACAGTCTTCTTTATGCTGTCCTTGCATTAATCCGCCCATCCCACAGGTTACCGCCAGCGGAATCCCCAGAATCTCACACGCCTTCATGGTTCCAGATGCCGTCAATATCCCCGATTTCTTTTCCCTTTGGAAATGTTGAAAATTCTGGTAATTAATTCTTGCATAATACTGCGATTTTTCCCGAAATGCGCAGTATTCCTGTATTGACCCCTTCTGAATCTTTCCTGATTCCATCCATACAATTCTTTTTTCTCTCTTTTCCCAGACACTAAGAAGCATCTCATTTGTAATACTCTTTAATCCATGAGTCAGAAGTGCTGACTCTATCAGATATTCACTCATAATGCATCCTCATATATCTTTATTTCCAAAGCTTTTCAATCTCCTGTGCCTGACGCCTTAGATTCATCTGATTTTTTTCTTCAATAATATCCAGATAACCTTCTGTAATACTGTCTGCACCATTATATGCGCCTGCAACCGCACCTACAATGCAGGCAATCGCACAGGTTTCATCTCCGATATTTACAGCATCGTAAATACTTGGCATCGTATCCCCTTGATTAGCAATAAATATTCCAAGTGCAGTCGGAACTGTTTCAGCAATTGCCGGGCCACTGCCAATTCTTTCTCCCAGTTCCTGAATCACATTTGGACTACTTCCGCAGTGCATGACAATCTGAACTGCCATCTCGATTCTCTTAGTGACTGACGGCCCTGGATAAGTCCAAATATCATCTCTTTTCCTTGCAAGTTCTTCTCCCCTTATACTTCCATAATGAGCCGCCTTAATAATCTCATATACTGATGTATTTTCTTTCGTTGCCTCGCTGACCGCCGCTGCTATAGCACATGCTCCGGATATACTATAAGGGTCATCATGTGAAGACATCGTAATCTCTACTGTATCACAAATTGCTTTTTCTATGTCTCCATTGCTAAAAAGCCCTTCCGGATATGCTTTACTTGCTGCACCATTAGAAGAAAGTGCATAATAATGACCTTTATACAACTTATTGCCAAGATGTCCGATATAAGACCACATATCCATTTTATCATTTTGATTCAGACGATTCACTACATTTCTTGTTGTCATTCCAGCAAATGGCTCAAAATATTCTGTTTTACCCCATTCTATCAGGGCCTCTTCTCCTAATTTTTTTGAAGCTTGTCCTTTTTCATCAATTAGATGTTCCGTCAGAATATAAGGGATACTGAAAGCATCTGTCACCTGCCCTGCCTTTCTTCCCCTGGCCAGGACATCTTCTGGAGGAGTTTTAAATTCTTCCACACGACCTCCGAAAAACTTCTGAATCTGTCTGGCTGACTTTGTCTCTGTGGCTGCTCCCATAGCATCTCCTACTGCTGCCCCGAGAATACTTCCCAGTATTTTCTGATTCATCTAGTTCTCCTCCTTCCCAATCTGTAGTCTTTTTTCTACAATCCTTGTAATGTCTTCTGCAAGTTTTGTAATTTCCAAATGATTGACCTCTTCCAGAACAGATAGAAAATGTTTCGGATATTTATCTGCCCCCTGAAGTGCTCCTGCCATTGCTCCTGCCATTGTTGCAATCGTATCCGTATCATATCCGACATTTACTGCACCAATAATACTTCCCAGGGCATCTCCCTGATTTGCTGCAAAGAATCCAAATGCACACGGAATTGCTTCCGCCACATGAAGTCCGGCTCCTATCCGATGCCCAAGTTCAATCATCTTTTCTTTTGGAGTTCCTCTGCCCAATCCTATATCAATCGCCATCTCCATTCTTTTGACTACAGAAGGACCTGCAACATCCCTTGCAATCTCCCGTCCTATATATTCCCCTTCCTTTGCGCCATATAGCCCTTCCTGAAGGATATTATATACATCTGCATCTGGCATCACTGCACGGCTGACTGCTGCTGCCACTGCACATCCGCCGGATATTGCGAGGTAATTATCATGAGTCACCATTGTAACTGTTACAGCATCACGAATAGCTCCCTCCACATTTCCAGCATTTATCAGACCTATTGGCGATATCTTCATAGCCGCTCCATTAGTTGCTTGTCTTGTCACAAGCTGAACGCCCTTTGGTTTTTCAATCTTTTCTCCTTTATACTTCCGAATTGCAAGTCTTGTGGTAGGACCTGCAAAACGGTCAAAAAACTCTTTATGTTCAGACCATTCAATCATTGCCTCTTGTACAATCTTTTCTGTTACAATACCATCATGATCTGCAATATGTCTTGCCACAAAATAGGCCGAACTGAAATCATCCGTCAATTGTCCCGGGACATTCCCAGCTCCAAATGTATCCATCGGCGGTGTCTCAAAATCTGTAACTTCATGTCCAAAATACTCAAGTATCTGTTCAGTCGTTCTCGCCTCAGTAGCCGCTCCCATCGCATCCCCGGCACCTGCACCAATCAGTCCTCCCAATATTCGATTATACATTTTACAACCTCCATTCTTGCAAAAAAGGGAGATGTCAGATACATCTCCCTCTTTTACCAATAATTACTATAACACAGGTTCTTAATTAATGCCAGTCTGACATCTGGTCTACATTTGTAGAATCAACAAGTACCATTGGTGTACTGTCTCCTACTTCAGATACATCCTGTCCCTCTAATGCTTTCAGCATAATAATAACGCCTTCTCTTCCCATCAGATATGGAGACATTGCAACTGTTGCATCATATGTACCTTCCTCGATTGCTGCCTTAGCTTCTTCTGTAAAGTCAACACCAACAACTGTAACTTTATCTTTCATATCTTTTTCTTCCAATGCACGAACTACACCAAGTGCCATATCATCATTTGCACAAGCGATACCTACAATATCAGGATTTGCTTCAATGATTGCTGTCGTTGCATCGTAAGCTTTCTGAGCATCAAAATCGCACTGCTCCACTGCAACAACATCCATTCCTGCATCTTCAAAAGTATCTTTTGCACCGTCTCGGCGTGCATCTGCCTGGGTTCCACCTTCGTTACCAGCGATGACTGCAACTTTACCTTCTCCACCAGTCTTATCAATAATATACTGTGCTCCCATAACACCCTGATTATAAAAATCTACCGTAATTTTAGCGTCAAGTTTTCCTCCAGCTTCTTCGAGAGCATCTTCATTTACCTGATTTCCTGTTGTAATAATCTTCACATCCTCCTGATTTGCTGCAACAATACCAGAAATCAAACAATCTTCAGTTAATGGAGAAACTGCAATTGCTTCATAATCTTTTACAAGCATATTATTCAGGATATCTAACTGTCCGGCTGTATCTGTATCAGAATCTGTAGCTTGCACATCAATCGTTACACCAAATTCTTCTGCTGTTTCTTCATAACCTTCCTGCATAACTGTCCAGAAAGAGTTAGATAATGTACTTTCAATTGCTGCCAGTTTCTTACCTGTGTCTTTCTCCGGCAGCGGTGCAAGATCTTCATCAACCTGTGCCAAAGCCTTTGTAAACTCTGTTTCTGCCTCTGAAGCATCGTCAGCTTTGTCCTCTTCTTCTGTAGTTTCTTCTGTCGCAGTATCTTCTGTACTTTCCTCCTCAGAAGATGAACCGCATCCTACTGCCATAGTTGCAACCATTGCTGTACAAAGCAGTATGCTGAGAATCTTTTTTTTCATAAATATCTCCTCCTTATGAAATA
>NZ_JBNPOQ010000023.1:0-35015 GCF_050315235.1 Bariatricus sp. SGI.019
ACTTTCCTTTTTACGGTTTGGTAGAGCCTTTAGTAACTTGGAACGCTTGAACACATCCTTCATAACTTTATGTTCATACACAGAAAGATGGTCGAACGGAATCTGCATTTCATCGCAGAAGAAGCGCCAGAATTCCTCGATAGGGTTGCTCTTGAATTTGAGGGTCTGCAAGAAACGTTACACCTTTTTATCATTGGACATCGGTCTTTCGATAGGTGCAGATTCGGCAGCGTGTTCATGGTTCTCACGAATGGTGCGAATGATATTGTCCCAATCACTGTGAATAGTATGGAAGAAATATTCTTCCTCCTGAATGTGTGAACTTTCCAAAACCTTCAGGTACAGGTCGTTGGTATCCGGATTTTTCTGCTGAATAATCTGTAGGCGAACAGCATCCAGCCAGTCATTTATATTTTTAATCTGCATGGTGGCGATTCCGTCAACATAGATTTCAGTATCAGTCATCAGTTTTATAAAATCCAGATGTTTAATGATTTCACATAAAAGTCTATTATTGAAACGCCCGCTTTTCAACAGCCTTTCAGATGGCGGTGGATGATGATTTGTTGGTAAAAAATCCATTTGAGTTTCAGCTGAACACCGTTGTTGTGAACGATAGTGTTACAAGAGAAGCTATCACACGACAGCAGGAAAGAGATTTCTTGGAGTTCGTGAAGAACGACAAGCATTTCTGTAAGTACTATGACGGTATCTATATCCTGTTTAAGACAGTGTTTCGTATCTCCGAGTTTGTTGGATTGACAAAGAAGAACCTTGATTTTGAGAACAGCAGAATCATCGTGGATCATCAGCTTCAGAGAACCAGAGATATGAAATATATTATTGAAGATACCAAGACAGAGAGTGGCGAACGTATGGTGCCGATGACATCGGAAGTAAAGGAAGCCTTTCAGCGTATTCTTGATAATAGGAAAAATCAAAAGTTGAGCCTATGGTAGATGGGTACAGCGGATTCCTGTTTCTCGATAAGAATGGTAGACCGATGGTGGCGCTTCACTGGGAGAAATATTTTCAGCATATCCGTGAGAAGTACAACAAGATTTACAAAGTATAGATGCCGAAAGTTACCCCTCATGTTTGCAGACACATTTTCTGTTCCGATATGGCGAAGTCAGGAATGAATCCGAAGACACTTCAATATATTATGGGGCATAGTGACATCAGCGTAACATTGAATGTTTACACTCATCTGAATTACGATGATGCAGAGGAAGAAATGCAGAAAGTAGTGGATACTGCTTCTAAGAAATCGACAACGCACCGTAAAAGGTGCGTGTCGTAAATCTTTTGAATTTACGACAGAATTTACGACAAATGATGGCAAAAACAAGCCAAAATAAGCGTAGTTATACCAAGTTATGGTTGTTGAGCCTCTGTCGTAGAAATGCCGAAAAGTGGCGTAAAATCAAGGAAAGTCAGCATTTTCAAGGAGTTTTAGATATATGATAAATGTACTCTTCATCTGCCACGGCAAAGTGTCGCCGAAGTGGAAGAGAACCAGTATTTACAATGGTTTCAGCCATCTGAGTAGATGAATTTCCCACACTTTTCCCACAATAATGAGCTTCTGACATAGCACGAATGATTTTCCACTTACTTTGCGTAGGTGGGATTTTTTGTATCAGCGACGAGCCAAAGTCCAAGCTTGCTTGAGACCTTGGTGACCGCTTACAATCTCAGAACGTGCCTTTGGGCACTTCTGATGATTTGTGAGAAGTTGAAGGCGGTCAGAAATGACCGGGTTCAGGTTTTCGCAATACCCAAGAACCATCCGGACATTTTCCATATAGTAGTTGGGAAAATATCGTTGTTTATATTAGGAAAGTTTTTTCTGGATATAATACAGTAAGTAATCTGCTTTGCAATTTGGCTAAGTACGTATTACTAAAGTGTAGTTTACTAAATTGTAAATGATTAATTAAACTGACTTGCCTTTTTGGTTAATAACAAAATTTAGGGTTATTTGGAATAAAAAGCAAACAAAATTAGAGTAAAACTATTGATTAAAACGGAAAAGTGGTTTACAAATGTTTTTTTTGAACTATAATATAAATGAATAAGCAAATTGCGAGGTGCTGTATGCTGATATATTATCGTTTTAATAATTTTTGTTCATTTAACTGTGAAAGTGAATTTTCAATGAGTGCACCAACTGGAAAGGTGAAAAAGCGTTTTCCGGATAATTATGTGGAAACTGCAGAAGGATTTGATTTGCTGAAATCTGCAGTGATCGTTGGTGAGAATGCCGGTGGTAAATCCAACTTTATTAATAGCTTAAAATATTTAAAATCCCTGTTTGTAACGAACGGTCAGGTGAAGTCTGTTCGTCCGTATGTGAATGCGGCAAGCCTGAACAGTAATAAAAAACCGATTCAGAAATTTGAACTATGTTTTCGTGCGTCAAATGATAAGGTATATGTCTATGAATTGCAAATTGATGAGAAAAATATAGTTTTTGAAAAATTGCAGTATATAAAAAATAAGAAATCAAAAGCTATTACAGTTTTTGAAGCTGGAAGAAATGCAAATGGCGAATGGTATGCTAAAGCACGTGATGCACATAATGTTACAATGAGCATGCACAAGTTTATGCTTGGTGATGTTCAAGTAAGTAATGTGAAGATTGGATTGATTATATCCAGGTGTGCATTGTTAGGTGATCCAGATGCATTGGCTGTTGTTGATTGGATGACAAATACACTTTATCCGGAATCCTTGACTTCAGACATGGCAGATGATGTTATCAAGCAGGATGCCGATATGCATATTTTGGAAGATGAAAGATATTTGGAAATTTTCCGTATGGTTGACTACAGTATCTGCGGTATTGAACTTGATAAGGAAAAACCATACAGCAAGACGATTATCATCCGTAAGGATGATAATGGAAACTTTTTTAGAAGAGAGCTGCAGATGGACTCTACTGGTGTCCGCGAGTTCTTTGCATGGGCAGTACACATTTTCCGTGTGGTATATGAAAACAAAGTTGTATTTGCAGATGAAATGGATCGAGTATTGAATCCTATTCTTTCGGATCGTGTGATTGCTTTTGTAAACGGAGCAGAGCACAATGGCCAGTTTATTTTCTCCACTCACAATGTGCTGCATCTGGACTTAAAGACCTATATGAAAGAGCAAATTTATTTCGTAACAAAGAACAGAGAGCAGTTGACTTCGGAAATGTATTCATTGTCTGATTTTCCGGAAGTTCGTTATGAAACGACTAAGATTTACGAATTTTATATGAAAGGCATTCTGGGAGGGACAGCATTTGAGTAGACCAGAACGTAAATTACAAAAAAGATTTGTTGTATTCTGTGAAGGTGATACTGAATACAATTACATTGACAAGATGAGAAAACGCCAGGATGTGCAGATTGCATTGAAACCAATCAATATGCATGGTGGCGGTTACAGTAACTTCTTGAAGAAAATAAAGACAGAATCACAGAAAAACTGCTTGGCGAAATTTATCATTGTGGATGCTGACCGCCTGATAAAGCATTACGAGGAAAAAGACAGTTTCTTACAGTTGGTAGAGTATTGTAGACTGCAAAATAAGAAAGGGACGATTCCTCACTTCCTGATTGTGAATAATCCAGATTTTGAGTATGTAGCTTGTCTGCATGTTCCTGAGTATAAAGGACAGGAAGTGACAAGATTTCTGCAAACAGTTCTTGGATTTCAGTCTTTGGAACAGTTTAAGAAGAATACAGAAGTGTATAAATGCCTGAATAATGGCGAGCGTTCTTATCAGGTTCTGATTCAGAAGATTCAGGGCAAGGACAAGTTCGTAAAGAATACATATTCTGTGAAGAAAAAGAATTTTGAAATTGCTATCAGTCGAACGGATGTGACATGGGAATTGCTTGATTGCAAAGGCAGTAACATGGAAGAATTTTTCAATGTGATAGATTGGTAAAAGATGATAAGCTTCTGATTAATGGTGTTTACTATTGGTCAGGAGCTTTTTCTGCTATTCAATTTACTTTAGTGACAAGAAGGTATAGAAAGAGAATCAAAATAATACCGGAAACGGCAAAATAAAACGAAATGAGTTGGGAGAGAATTTGAAATTTTGCCGATGATATGGTATACTATAATAAATTGATGAGAAGGAACATGCGAATTTAATTCAGAGAACAGATTGGAGTTGAGGATATATGAATTTGTCGATAAGCAATTGTAATAATATAGATAATGGACAGTTCAACATTGTGGATGGATGTCTTAATATTAAATATGCTATTAATGGAACAGGAAAATCTACAATTTCAAAAGCGATAGATGCATTTGTTTCGGAAGATGAAACTAAAAAACGTTCATTGATTCCGTTTAAATATTATGGAAATGAAACGGAACATTTTCCTGAATTGACTGGTTATGAAGGTTTTGGGAAAGTGGCTATCTTTAATGAAACATATATTGAGGATTATGTGTACCAGCAGAATGAGTTGATAAAAAATAGTTTTGAAATATTCATCAAAACACCTGATTATGATAAGCATATAAATGAAATAGAAAAATTGTTGGAAGGCATCAATACTACTTTTCAAAATCATCCAGAACTCGATGAATTGATAAAGGTATTTCAGGAGTTCATTGATGGATTTGGTAAAGCGAAAGGTGGATATTCTGCAGCAGGTGCTATTGGCAAAGGACTTGGTAAAGGAAATAAGATAGATAATATACCGAAAGGTTTGGAAGTATATGAACCATATTTAAAAAATAGCGAGAATGTTAAATGGATTAAGTGGCAATTAGAGGGAAAACGCTATTTAGATATGGCAGAGCAATGTCCATATTGCTCTGGATCAATACAGGAAACAAAAGAAACGATTTTAAAAGTAAGCGAAGAGTATGACGCAAAAGCAGTTGAACAATTAAATAAAATGTTAGAAGTTTTCAAAAAATTATCTCCGTTTTTTACGGATGATACAGTGGCTAAACTTGATGAAATATCCAAAAACATGGCTGGTATTTCAAATCACCAGAAAACTTACTTGTTAGAAATTAAAGCACAAGTAGATAGTTTAATGCAACAGCTGTATGGATTAAAAAGAATGGGATTTCATTCTTTAAAAAATGCAGAAAAGATAGCAGACGAATTGCAAAAATTTAAGGTTGATTTGTCATATTATTCGCATTTGAATTCTGACCTTTCAAATGAAAAAGTAGAGTTGATTAACAAAACATTAGATGTGGTTTTGGAAAAGGCAGGCAGATTACAAGGAGAAATAGCGCAACAGAAAAAACATATTAAGACAACTATTGAGATGTATAGTAAGGAAATAAATGACTTCTTATATTATGCTGGTTACAGGTATCAAGTGGATATTGTTGAAGAAGAACATACAACAGATTACCATTTGATTTTAAAACATGTTGATGGAGAAGGAGTAATTCAAGCTGCAAATGAACATTTGAGTTTCGGTGAAAGAAATGCATTTGCGTTAGTGTTGTTTATGTATGATGTTCTTAAGAATGATCCTGATTTGGTTGTTTTGGATGATCCAATTTCATCTTTTGATGGAAATAAAAAATTTGCAATCATAAACATGTTATTCATGGGTAAGCATAGCTTAAAAAATAGAACAGTATTATTGCTAACACACGAATTTAATACCGTAATTGATGTGATTTATAATATGCCATACAATTTTAGTCCGGCGCCAAAAGCGGCGTTCTTGACTACAAAAAATGGTGTGTTAAGTGAAAAAGAAATTAAGAAAACAGATATTAAGTCATTTGGAGAAATTGCACGTAGTAATATCAATTCTGGAATAAATTCATTAAATAAGTTGGTTTATTTAAGAAGACTTTTAGAAATTCAGAAGACAGATAGTTTGGCATGGCAACTTCTATCAAATATTTTTCATAAGAGAGAAATCCCAGAATTTCATTTTTCGGATGACACACCTAATCGTCAGATGACGGTACAAGAAATACAGGATGCGGAAAATGAAATTCGTTCAGAGTATCTTCCGGATTTTGATTATAATACAGAATACCAAAAAACACAGGATATGAAGCTCTTAAAAACACTATATGAAAATAGTGGAAGTAATTATGAAAAGCTTCAGATTTATCGCATCATGTTTAATGAAAATAGTTCAAATAGCGTGATTAAAAAATTTGTAAACGAAGCTTTTCATATAGAAAATGATTATTTGTTTCAATTGAATCCTTGTGAGTATGATACTGTGCCACAATATATTATCGATGAGTGTGATAAGGAGATATTGAGCATAGCAGTTGATTAAGATATTATTTGGAAATATAACGGAGGAGAGCAGATGCGATACCTTTCAGTTACTGAAATTGCAAAAAAATGGGGTGTGTCGGAGCGCAGCGTTAGAAATTACTGTGCTCAGGGGCGTGTAAACGGTGCATTCCTTACGGGAAAGACGTGGAATATTCCGGAGAATGCAGAGAAGCCGGAGCGCTCCAATAAACGGAAAGAACAGCCGATAACATTGCTGGATATTCTGCAAGAACAGAAAGCGAGTAAGTATTCCGGTGGCATTTACCATAAGACACAGATTGATTTAACATACAACTCCAATCATATCGAAGGCAGCCGCCTGACACACGATCAGACAAGATATATTTTTGAAACCAACACCATCGGTGTGGAAAATGAAGTCCTCAACGTGGATGATGTGATTGAAACGGCAAACCACTTCCGTTGCATTGATATGATTATTGACAATGCAAAAGCTGTGTTGACCGAAAAGTTGATCAAAGAGCTTCATTTGATATTGAAGAATGGCACCAGTGATTCCAGAAAAGATTGGTTCGCTGTTGGAGATTATAAGAAATTGCCGAATGAAGTTGGCGGTAGGGACACTGCACTTCCAGAAGAAGTTGCCGATAAAATGAAAGCTCTGCTGGCAGAGTACAACGGAAAAGAAGAAAAAAGTTTTGAAGATATTCTGGACTTCCATGTGAAGTTTGAGCGAATTCACCCGTTCCAAGACGGCAACGGTCGTGTGGGCAGATTGATTATGTTTAAAGAATGCCTGAAATATAATATTGTTCCATTCATCATAGAGGATAATCTGAAGATGTTCTATTACCGAGGATTGAAAGAATGGAATAATGAAAAGGGTTATTTGACTGATACCTGTCTGACCGCACAGGATAAATATAAAGCATATTTGGATTATTTTAGGATCGCTTATTAGTAAGCAGTTTCCAAAGTGTCAAAAGTTCATTCCAAAGTATCAAATTGACACTTTGGAGACAGGTCAAAGGGCAAGATTTGCACTTTAAATTGCACTTTGAATTTTGAAACTACTATATAGGATAAGAGGTACAGTGATGAATGGTGAAAAATTTACCTTAATGCAGTATTCAGTTCATGCGATTCTTGGACTGATTGATGCAGAAGATTTTGTGATACCTGAAATTCAGCGCCCATTTGTGTGGAAGCGCAGTCAGGTTAGAGATTTGATAGATTCTTTATATAATGGATATCCAACAGGTTATATTATTACTTGGAAGAATCCTGATGTAAAAACAAAAGATGGCGGCAAAGCGAACGGTAAAAAAGTGTTGATTGATGGTCAGCAGAGAGTAACCGCTTTAATGGCTGCTATATCCGGAAAAGAAGTTCTGGATGATGATTTTAACAAAGAAAGAATTAAAATAGCATTCAATCCGTTGGCAGAAGATGAAACAAAAAGGTTTGCTGTACAGGACGCCTCTCATCTGAAAGATAAAAAATGGATCCCAGATATTTCGGTTGTTTTTGAACCTGAATTTGATCCATTTGAATTTTCTATTGCATATTGCGAAGTAAATGAGGGTGTTAAACCTAACGTTGTAAACAAAGCAATTACTGAACTAAAAGGTATTGCCAATCGTCAGATTGGTGTAATCGAATTGGATGCAACACTGGACATTGACGAAGTAACAGAAATCTTTATTCGCATTAATTCTAAGGGTACAGCATTAAGCCAGTCTGACTTCGTTATGTCAAAAATGGCGGCGGATTCCGCACATAACGGTAGTTTAATGAGAAAAACGGTGGACTATTTTTGTCACTTGGCTGTGAAACCGGATTTTTATTCTCATTTGGCTAATGATAAAGAATTCCAGGATTCTAAATATGCAGATAAAATCAAATGGTTGGCGAGTGATTATGATGATATTTACGATCCGGATTATGGAGACATGTTGAGAGTATCATTTATGCACCAATTTAGACGTGGTAAATTAGCTGATTTGGTAAGCCTGCTGTCAGGTAGAGACTTTGTTACAAAAGAATTCCGTGAGGACATTGTAGAAGAATCCTACCAGAAATTAGATGACGGAATTATGAACTTCATCAATAAGTATAATTTCTCGCAGTTTATTATGGCAATTAAGGGTGCGGGATTTGTATCTAGTAAGTTGCTTAATTCAAGAATGACTTTGGATTTTGCATATACTCTGTATCTCATGTTGCTAAATGATCCGGCAATACCGAATTCTCAGATTAAACGATATGTACAGAAATGGTTTGTGCTTTCAACTCTTACATCCAGATACATTGGTTCTCCGGAAACACAGATGGATAGAGATATGAGAAATATTGGGGAAAAAGGATTTTTAAAATTTCTTGTCGAAGTTGAAGCATCTGCGTTATCAGAAAGCTTTTGGACTGTTACATTACCGCAGTATTTGGAAACATCCTCTATCAACAGTCCGGCGTTTAATACATTCTTGGCAGCACAGATTAACCGAAACTGCAATTCTCTGATGATGAAAGGTATTAAAATATCTGATTTGGTAACAATTTCTGGGGATGTACACCACATTTTCCCTAAGGCATATTTGAAGAAAAATGGTGTGACAGCCAAAACAAAGTATAATCAGGTTGCAAACTATATTTATTTGGATACACAAGTAAATAAAGCAATTGGTGATGATGCTCCGGCGATATATTTCACGACAGTAAAGGAGCAATGTAAAACAAAAGATATTGTTTTCGGAAATATTGCAACAGAAGAACTATTGAATGAAAACCTGGCAGAAAACTGTATTCCTGATAATATTTTTGAAATGACTGTAGAAAATTACGATGATTTCCTGCAGGAACGTAGAAAGCTGATGGCAAAACTTATTCAAGGATATTATGAAGGATTATAATTTACGTGTATATGTTCCGATAATATTTTATTATCAGAACATATGATAAACGAGAGGGGGACGTATTAAATGGCTTCCAATTTTAAATTTTTAGAAACAGAATTTCCGGTTTTGGCAAATTTTGGTAATTTAGCAGAGCAGTATTGTTACACAGATCCGAACTCGTGCTTGATGAAACTGGGAATGATTGGAGAAACAATCGTAAATCTGATGTTTACATACGATAAGATTCCTGTTCCTTATGATAACTCTGCAGTGAATCGAATCAATGTATTATCTTCGGAAGGCCTCTTAACAAGAGATTTAACTGACATTTTGCATGCACTTCGTAAAGTAAGAAATAAAGCTGTTCATGAAAATTATTCAGAAGCATCAGATTGTCCTGTTTTCTTACAGATGACATATAGTTTGTCCGAATGGTTTATGCAGACTTATGGTGACTGGAATTATCAGCATCGGGATTTTGTTATGCCTGTAAAGGAAGAAAAGAAAACAGAGAAGATTGTTGTTTTCAATAAAGCTCAGGAAGAAAAAGAGGAAGAGCTTACAAAAGCTGCAATTGCATGTGCTGAACAGGCTGAACAGGTAGATAAGAAAGTTCGTCTGAAACAGGCAAATAAAATGGCAAGTCAGCGTCAGAAGTCTGAGGCTGAAACTCGCTATATGATTGATGAGCAGCTGCGCCAGGTTGGCTGGGAAGCTAATACGCAGGAAATCCGCTATTCAAAAGGTGCAAGACCTGCAAAAGGTCATAACATGGCGATTGCTGAATGGCCAACAGATTCTACTGTTAGCAAAAAAGGCTATGCAGATTATGCACTGTTTGTAGGAACAAAGCTTGTTGGGATTATCGAAGCGAAAGCTGAACATAAAGATATTCCATCTGTTATTGATTATCAGGGTAAAGATTATCCGAGAAATATCCGTAAAGAAGATGCAGAGTATCTGATTGGTACTTGGGGCGAATTTAAGGTTCCATTTACTTTTGCAACAAATGGTAGACCTTATTTGGAACAGTTCAAAACGAAATCGGGTATCTGGTTTTTGGATTTAAGAGAACCGTCTAATGCTCCTATGGCATTGCATGGCTGGATTAGCCCGAATGGTATTATGGAACGATTGGAAAAGAATATTCAGGCGGGTAATGATGCGTTGCAGGCAATGCCGTATGACTTATTAACAGATAAAGATGGTCTGAATCTGCGTGAATATCAGGTGAAAGCGATCAAAGCAGCCGAAAAAGCAGTTATTGATGGACAGAGAGAAGTGCTGATTGCAATGGCAACAGGTACAGGTAAAACTCGTACTGTTCTTGGCATGATTTATCGCTTTTTAAAGACAAATCGTTTCAAGCGTATTTTGTTCCTTGTCGATAGAACTTCTCTGGGAGATCAGGCTTCAGATGTTTTTAAGGAAGTAAAACTTGAAGAACTGATGACTCTTGATGAAATCTATAATATTAAGGGATTAGATGAGAAAACAGTAGATAAAGAAACTCGTATTCAGGTCGCTACTGTTCAGAGCATGGTAAAACGTATCCTTTATAACGAAAGTGATGTAATGCCAGCGGTAACAGATTTTGACTTGATTATTATCGACGAGGCACATCGTGGTTATATTTTGGATAAAGAAATGGGCGATGTAGAAGTTTTGTATCGTGACCAGCGTGATTATCAGAGTAAATACCGTACAGTAGTAGAATATTTTGACGCTGTAAAAATCGCACTTACTGCGACACCAGCATTACATACAACAGAAATTTTTGGACAGCCAGTATTCAAATATACATATAGAGAAGCTGTTATTGAAGGATATCTGGTAGACCATGATGCACCACATCATCTGGAAACAAAACTCAGCACGGGCGGTATTCATATTAAGAAAGGTCAGACAGTTACGATTTATGATCCTAATACTGGAGAAATAACAAATAGCGAATTGTTGGAAGATGAACTGGATTTTGATATTGAAAATTTCAATAAACAGGTTATTACTGAGAATTTCAACAGAACTGTGCTGACTGAGATTGCAAGAGATATAGACCCTGAAAATCCGGAAGAACAAGGTAAGACTCTTATTTATGCCGTTGATGACCAGCACGCAGATATGATTGTTTCTATTCTAAAGGAAATCTATTCAGAAACTGGTGTTGACAATGATGCTATTATGAAGATTACTGGCAGTGTAGGTGGTGGTAATCCTAAGAAAGTAGCAGAAGCAATCAAGCGTTTTAAAAACGAGAGATTTCCAAGTATAGCTGTTACGGTTGATTTACTTACAACTGGTATTGATGTACCGGAAATTACAACACTGGTATTTATGCGCAGAGTAAAATCTCGTATCCTCTTTGAACAGATGATGGGACGAGCTACCAGATTGTGTCCAAAGATTCATAAAACTCATTTTGAGATTTATGATCCTGTTGGTGTTTATGATTCTCTGGAACCGGTAAATACTATGAAGCCTGTCGTGACTAATCCGACTACTACTTTCACACAGCTTCTGGATGGCTTGAAAGAAGTGGAAGACAAGGATGTAATACAGGCTCAGATTAACCAGATTATTGCAAAACTTCAGCGTAAAAAACGCCGTATGGACGATAAGACTATGGAGCAGTTTATCAGTATGACTGATGGTATGAATCCAACCCAGTTCATTATTGACATCGAAAAGAGAAATCCTGAAGATGCAAAAAAACGTCTGTTGGCATATAGAGAAATGTTTGCATATATTCAGCAAACAAAGGCGAATGGCGGTAATCCAGTAGTTATTTCTGACGAAGAAGATATTTTGACCGGACATACAAGAGGTTACGGTAATTCCGATAAACCGGAAGATTATCTTGATGCTTTCTCTGAATATGTTAAGACTCATATGAATGAGATTGCTGCGTTGAGCATTGTTTGCACCAGACCAAAAGATCTGACAAGGGATGCGCTAAAAGCATTAAGATTAACTCTTGATAGAGAGGGCTTCACAACACAACAGCTGAATACGGCAATATCGGAGCTTACCAATGAAGAAATTGCTGCTGATATTATCAGTCTTATTCGCAGATATGCTATTGGTTCTGCATTGATTAGCCATGAAGTAAGAATACGCAGAGCAGTAGACAAATTAAAAAAAGCTCATAACTTCTCAAAACAGGAGATGAGCTGGATTGGACGTATGGAAAAATATTTGAAGGAAGAATCCGTGTTGAACGTCCAGGTATTTGATGAAGATAGTCGTTTTAAGAGTTACGGAGGATTTGCAAAAATCAACAAAGTATTCCAGAATAAACTGGAAAATATCGTACTGGAATTAAACGAATATCTTTATGATGACGGAGGTAGAGTTGCATGACAACACAAGAAATTGTTTCGAAGCTTTGGAATCTCTGTAATGTACTCAGAGATGATGGTATCACATATCATCAGTATGTAACCGAATTAACATATATTTTGTTCCTGAAGATGGCAAAGGAAACTGGCGCTGAATCCCAGATTCCGGAAGCCTATCGTTGGGATAATCTCACATCCAAGAGTGGTATTGAGCTGAAAAAGTTCTATAAAGAATTACTTGCTCATCTTGGAGAAAACTGCACAGGACGTGTCCGTGAAATTTATCAAGGTGCGTCAACAAATATTGATGAGCCTAAAAATCTTGAAAAAATCATTACAACCATTGACGGGCTGGATTGGTTTTCTGCGAGAGAAGAAGGTCTTGGCAATCTTTACGAAGGTCTTTTGGAAAAGAACGCTAACGAAAAGAAATCCGGCGCAGGTCAGTATTTCACACCACGTGTACTGATTGATATTATGACCAAATTGGTGAAGCCACAGCCGGGTGAACGTTGTAATGATCCCGCTTGCGGTACTTTTGGCTTTATGATTTCTGCAAGCCAGTATGTTCGTTCACAGACAGATGATTTCTTTGATCTAGATGCAGATATGGCTAAATTTGAAAGAGAAGAAGCGTTTACTGGTTGTGAACTGGTACATGATACACACCGTTTGGCTCTGATGAATGCCATGCTGCATGACATCGACGGCAAAATCATTTTAGGCGATACTTTGTCCAGTGTAGGCATGAGCATGAAAGATTATGATGTTGTATTGACAAATCCACCTTTTGGTACAAAAAAAGGCGGTGAGCGTGCGACACGTGATGACTTTACATTTCCTACCAGCAATAAACAGCTGAATTTCCTTCAGCATATTTACCGTAGTTTGAAAACTAACGGTAAAGCACGTGCTGCTGTAGTTCTGCCGGATAATGTCTTGTTTGCTGACGGCGATGGCGAGCGTATCCGTCTTGACTTGATGGACAAATGTAATCTGCATACAATCTTGCGTCTTCCTACCGGTATTTTCTATGCGCAGGGCGTTAAAACTAATGTATTGTTCTTTACACGTGGAAAAACTGATAAGCATAACACAAAAGAAGTGTGGATTTATGACCTGAGAAATGATATGCCTTCCTTCGGCAAGACAAATCTTTTGAAATCAGAACATTTTGATGATTTTGTGGAATGCTATGCAGATGGTGATCTGAGCAAGCGTAAAGAAACGTACAGCGAAGATAATCCAAACGGCAGATGGCGTAAATTTACTATTGAAGATATTTTGGCTCGTGATAAAACAAGTCTGGATATTACATGGATGAAAGCTGATTCCGGAACAGATGATTATACTCTGGCAGAATTACTTGATATGATCAAGGAAAAGTCTAATAACATAGCAAAGGCAGTTGCAGAACTGGAAGCATTAATTGGAGAGGTGGAAGAATAATGGATACCAAGGCATTACGACAAAAGATTCTTGACCTTGCTGTCCGTGGTAAGCTTGTTCCGCAGGATCCGAATGATGAACCGGCATCGGTTCTTTTGGAAAGAATCCGTGAACAGAAGCAACAGATGGTTAAGGACGGAAAGCTAAAAAAGAAAGACATTAAAAATGATTCCGTTATCTTTGTTGGTGAGGACAATTTGCATTATGAGAAGTTCGCTGATGGTACGGTAAAATGTATCGAAGATGAGATACCATTTGAACTGCCAGATGGGTGGGCATGGAGTAGATTAGGTACTATTAGTTCAGCTATACAGTATGGTTTAAGCAACTCAGCTGAAGCTCAAGGTTCCCATAAATTATTGCGTATTACTGATATCCAAGACGGAACAGTAAATTGGGATAATGTTCCTTTTACAACAACTACTGATCCAGACACTTATCTGCTTAAAACGGGCGATATTGTTTTTGCTCGTACAGGTGCGACGGTCGGAAAATCTTTTTTGATTACAGAAACACCATTTCCAGCCGTTTATGCTTCATACTTGATAAGAATTCGTCTGATTGGAGACTTGCCGTCTGAATATATCTATCAATTTTTTAATAGTGCTTGCTATTGGTCTCAAATTACTGATAAGTCTGTAGGTGTTGGTCAACCTAATTGTAACGGAACTTCTTTAAAAGAATTATTTATTCCTCTTCCACCATTAAATGAACAGGTTAAGATTATTCCAATCGTTGAGACGTTATTAGATTATGTAAAGAGAATTGGATTGGAAAGAACCGAATTGCTTTCTATTCTTTCTGCTACAAAATCCAAAATCCTTGACCTTGCTATCCGTGGTCAGCTTGTTCCACAAAATCCAGATGATGAGCCTGCTTCTGTTCTGTTGGAACGCATCAGAGCAGAGAAAGAAGAACTCATTAAACAGGGAAAAATCAAGCGTGATAAGAAGGAATCTATCATCTTCAAAGGTGAGGATAACTCTTATTATCTCAAAAGCGGAGATTTGGTAGAATCTCTGGGTGAATGGGCTTTCGAAGCTCTCCCTGACAGCTGGAGTGTGTGTTGCCTTGGAGAGCTATGTGACTACGGCAACTGTATCAATGTAGACACTGCCAACATCGATGATTCTGCATGGATGCTTGATCTGGAAGATATCGAAAAGGACACCGGCATTGTTTTGCAAAAGATTCGTAAAGCAGAGCGCAATGCCGCAAGTACAAAACACCTTTTCCACAAAGACCAAGTGCTGTATAGTAAACTCCGTCCGTATTTGAACAAGGTGGTTTTGGCAGATGAAGATGGATATTGCACATCAGAAATACTGCCGTTGGAATTCGAGCGGAACATACTTCCGCAATATGCACGCTATTATCTAATGTCCCCTGCATTTTTAGGATATGCTAATAAATGCTCATATGGAGTGAAAATGCCACGCCTTGGTACCGCAGACGGTAAGAAAGCCATAATATCTGTACCTCCACTCAATGAGCAGAAACGAATTGTTGCGGCAATCGAACAAGCGTTAGCACAGCTCGATTCTATTGCAGAAAACTTATCTTGACCAACAGCCGCCCTCGGAAGAAGGCGGCTGTTTCCTTTACCATGTGACGATTTTATCCACCAATGCCTGTTGTTCGCTGGCGGTTCTGCGGAGGTATATTCGTGTGGTTTCAATGCTTTCATGCCCCATCAGGTCGGCAAGCAAAGCAATATCGTTATACTTTTCAAGAAAATTTTTTGCATAGCGATGACGGAAGGAATGAGGATAAACCACCTTTTTATCAAGACCATATTTGTCAGCATAATTCTTTAGCTGCTGTGAAATACCACGGGTAGTTATACGATTACCATAACGATTCAAAAACAAATAACCGGAAGAACGTCCTGTTTCCTTCAGCCATGCAAGAGTTTCTTCTCTTAATTTTTTCGGAATAAATAATCGGCGAAGCTTTCCACCTTTCGTGTACAAATCAAAATAACCAAGTTCCACGTGCTCAATCTTAATGCGAATAAGTTCGCTCACACGGGCTCCGGTAGCGGCAAGATACCATACTACAAAGTACCATTCCATATTTCCGTCCTTTTTCAACTGACGCTTTAGAAACTTATAATCAGCATTGCTGATTACATTCTCCAAAAAGCATTTTTGTTGAATTTTCACAGCTTTGAGCCTGAGTTGTGGTTTGCCAAGATAATCCAGATATTTGTTCATAGCCTGTATTCTTAAATTGACAGTCTTAGGCTTGAAATGTTCCATCAGAAATCCTTTGTATGCAAGCAGATTTTCTGATGATATCTGTTCGTAATTTGCAGTATAATAATTTACTGTCCACAGGTAAGATTCGATGCTCTTTTCGGCGAGGTTATCCTTTTTCAGATATTCCTCAAATGTTATTTTTGTCTTCATAAAAAGACACCTCCATAATTTTATTTGCGATAATTCGCTGAATAAATTATAGAGGTTCAATGTGTGAACTCCTCTTATTATGAGAAGATTGGAAGCGAAGTTCATTGTATTGATGAGGAAATCCCTTTTAAAATACCCGAAACATGGGAATGGTTACGCTTGAAAAACTGTTGTGTCAAAGAGATCAAAAGAGGAAAATCACCCAAATATGCAACAGAAAGCAGCAATACGCTTGTATTTGCACAAAAATGTAACACAAAATACAATGGCATTGATATTGGATTAGCACAGTATCTTGATGAAAGCACTTTGGGTAAATATTCAACAGATGAGTATATGCAGGATGACGACATTGTTATCAATTCAACGGGTACGGGTACATTGGGACGTGTTGGACTTTATCAGTCAAGTGATAATATCAAAAGCATTGATATAGTTCCAGATTCTCACGTAACCGTTGTACGTTCCTACAATGAAGTTGATTCGTTTTATTTATACGCTTTTATGAAATCTAATCAGAGTAAGTTAGAAAAGAAAGGTGAAGGCTCTACAAATCAAAAAGAGCTTAAACCTATCACATTAAAAGAAATGCTTGTTCCTATACCTTCTATAAGAGAGCAAGAGCGAATTTCTTTAGCTATTCAGAAAGCATTTTCAATGATTAACACAATAGAAAAAAGCCTCAGCTGAGGCTTTTTTCTATGTCATGCAATCGAGATAATAATTCGCTAATTCTATCTACAATTCTTTCTTGCTCCGATATTGGAGGAAATGGGATCAAGGCTCTTTTCAACATGTCCTGAGTAAGCTGATTGATGGCTGTAGAATTTCCATCGTCAAATACATTTCTGAATTGATTCGAACGCAGATAGTGCAGAACATATTTGTAATAATCCGTTTTATAAACAGCCATAAATGCACCAAATGATACAGATTCTTTCAGTTCACCAATGAGTGTGCATTTTCCAACCAATGCCCTGCTACCATTTCTTACGCATATTAGAATATCATTAGGGTGAACATACTGATTTTCTCGTATTTTTGCTTTTACACGTACCAAATCATTCAAATCTATTTCATCATTTACGATATTACTGGAACGCAAAACCATTGTGCCATTAGGATCAATATCTGTTGGTCTATACGTAAGACCGATATTAGTTGTTCCAATCATTGATAGATTACACCATTCCCAACCATCGGGCAATTCAAATGGTAACTCATCTTCAATGGAACGACATTTACCATCAGAGAACTTCTCATAATAAGAGCTATCCTCACCTTTAAATATGATGGATTTCTTCTTATCACGCTTGATTTTGCCCTGCTTGATGAGTTCTTCTTTCTCTGTACGGATACGTTCCAACAGAACAGAAGCAGGTTCATCATCTGGATTTTGTGGCACAAGTTTACCACGGATAGCAAGGTCGAGAATTGTGGATTTAGCTTTCGAAACAAGTTCCAAGGCATCCTCTTTTTCGTTTTCAATATTATCAATAATAGACATCATTTCGTTAAGATGTTGACTCATTCGTTTTTGTTCATTATATGGAGGTAATGGAATGAGAATAGAGTTCATGTTGTCTTGAGTCATTTTAGGCTGTGCAGAGCCAGTTACATATTTCTCCAAGCTAATCGCATTGATATAAAAACAAAGGTATTCCAAAATAAATTTGTCAGTAGAATCAATACAGTGGGCATGGTTATTTACCCAATATTGTCCTTCGGCAAAAAATGCGATTGGTTTACTACGTGTTACAAGGTTCGCTCCATCTTCGCCTATGAGCAAAAGTCGTTCATTGAAAATATACCTATCAATTTTATCAATTTTACCTGATGCTCCATAATAGTCGTAGATTTTTGCAACATCTGTTCGCTGAGCTGACGATATGGGTTTTCGCTCACTATCACGATTGATTGTAATTGCAGAGAATCTTGTCCATGCCCACCCATCTGGCAGTTCAAATGGTATCTCATCTTCGATACATTTTACCGTACCATCAGCGAACTTCTCATAATGCAAATTATCGCTATAAAAAGTGTATAGGTAATTATTCAAAAGGATAGTGAGAAGTAGCAATTTGCAATATTTTAAATACTTTTTATCAAAATATGTTGTATAAGACCTTATCGCTTCCCATATAGGTAGAGGAGCATTTAGAGAATGATTAATTTCATCAAAGTCATTTTCATTTTGGACATGAACAGAAATCTACATCTCCTCACCGTACCTTGACAACTTCATAGCTCTTTTGCATGAGGATACCTGCTCTGAATATGCATAGGGGATTTCTTATCCTGCGTGTCTGATCAGTTTATACGCTTTGGCTTAAAGACTGATGCAGGGAACGCTGAGGTGGAAAGGTGCAATTGTAACTTGTTGATTTAGCAAAGAGGAAAGGAATAAGAAAATTATAGGAGAGATTTATTGGAACTATTGACATTGGATGAAGAGAAGCTGCTTGTGTGGTTTGGTTGTGAAAATTTGAAATTCACAAAGAAGCGACTCAAAATGGTTGGCTTATATGCAACCGACGAAGATTTTAGAAAATTGGTCTTCGGATTATTGCGAAAATTGAATACGGAAGAATATGCATCGATCTATACAGATATGTTTTTTGACATATGTGCAGAAAACAATGCAAGAAAGGCTGCCAGAGATCAATATCTGGCAGTATTAAGTGACACAACAGGATATGATGCAGAATATCTGCTTCGCAATTAGCGAAAGGTTAAAAAGGTGAATTATATGAATAAGGTTCAGTTAATGGGAAGATTAACAAGAAATCCAGAATCAAAATATGTTGGAGGTTCCGGTGACACTCTGATGGTAAAATACACGCTTGCAGTTGATCGTAGATATCGTGGAAGCAACAGCACCGCATCTGATTTTATCAATTGTGTGGTTTATGGTAAGGGAGCCGAGTTTGCCATGAAGTGGTTGAAGAAGGGGATGAAAATCGCTGTGTGCGGCCGAATCCAGACTGGTAGTTATACCGGTAAGGATGATAGGAAGGTTTTTACCACAGAGGTTGTTGTGGATGAGCATTATTTTGCGGAAGGCAAAGCTGCTGAAATAGATAATACGTAGGAAACTAAAACAGACAGTGAAGGATTCATGGAAGTTCCGAAAGATGAGGAATTACCGTTTGAGATTAGGGTGTCAAAAGGTCAGTGACCTTTGATATATTTGTACCTTGAAAATTTAACACGATGTTATTTTTTATTTTATTTGGTATAATGAAATCATCCTAAAAAGAGGTGATTTCATGGCTTTTGTACCAAATAGCAGTCAACAGATGTCTTTTACAGACAGCACATTCAATTTAACAGAAAGAGAACGTAGATTTCTTGAAAAATCCTGGGCAAAAACTTTTGCAGATAAGATTTTTCCGGCTATCGATGAGGATATTTTTTCTGTATTGTATAGCAATAAGGCTTCCCGTCCTAACACTCCGGTAAACGTGATTGTTGGCGCACTGATTTTAAAAGAAGCCCTTGGAGACAGCGATGATGAGATTGTTCAGGCTCTGATGTTTGATATCCGCTATCAATACGCTCTTCATACCACCAGTTTTGAAGAACAGCCCTTAAGCGACAGAACCCTGAGCAGATTCCGTGCCCGTTGTCTTGCCTATGAAACAGAGACGGGTATTGATCTGATCCATATATGTGTCACATCTTTAGCAAAAGAAATCGCAGAATTTATGAGACTTACCCCTGCCATGCAAAGAATGGACAGCCTTATGGTTGCAGCTAATATTAGGAATCTTTCTTTATTAGAACTCTTTTATACCTGCGTGGCAAACCTCGCAAAAGTTATGGTTGCCAAAGGGATCGATCTTCCGACAGAACAAAAACATTATGCCGAAAAAGATGATTACAATGCTTTTATTTACCATCAACGGAAACTGGATGCTAACGAAAGGACGATCGTAGTCTTGCACGATGCCGAAAAACTTCTGGAGATCTGTGAAGGCGGGTTTGATGATACCAGTGAATACCAGCTGTTGATCCGTCTTCTTAAAGAACAGACAATTACAGATGATGACGGAACCAGACGCCTGCGAGATAAAAAAGAAAAGGAAGACCCTTCAAAGGTTTTATTAAATCCATCGGATCCAGAAGCTATTTTTCGTAAAAAAGCAGGTGGAAAACATTTAGGGTATGTCGCAAATCTTACGGAAACCGTAGGTGAAAATAAAAGTCTGGTCACGGACTATGCTTATGAACAAAACATATATAGTGACAGCCAGTTCATGAAAGACCATCTGGATCAGGAACCTGTCTATGACCAGGAAGTGCTAATAGTTGCAGATGGTGCTTATGGCGGTGAAGGAAATGTTGCAAAGGCTGACGAACACGGAATCAGGCTTATTACAACAAACTTTACCGGGAGAAAACCGGCAGATATTTTTGTTGAATTTATTTTCAGTGAAGACGGGCATGAATTAATAGAGTGTATCAATCACAAAAAACCATTCTATACACACTATGACGAACATAATGACAGATGCAATACCCATTTTAAAAAATGCGATTGTGAATCGTGTCCTTATCTACAAGAGTGTAAACCACGTTTCAATGTAGGATATTCCTTAAAGGAATTATCCTGGAAAGCAGTAAACCGTGCCAAACAGCTTCGGTTTATGAAAACGGAAGAATTTACAAAATATGCACATTTCCGAAATGGTGTGGAGGCATTGCCTTCGTTGCTTCGAAGAAAGTACCGTGTGGATAAAATACCAGCACATGGGAAAAAACAAACACGGTTACATTTCGGGTTTAAAATAGCAGCATTGAATTTCCACAAGCTATTAGATTATGAAAATAGTTTGATTTGTTGTGCCTGCGAAAACAATCCGGCATAAAACACCGAAAGGATAATTCTTCCATACAGCTGTCCTTTCTGATTTCATCACTTCAAAACAGATTCGTGTTAAATTTTCAAGGTACAAGTAAAGTTAATATATTTCAGATGTGTCTTTTGACACCCTAATCCGTTTGAATAATCTCTGAAGCAAGGCTGAAGAGCGCACTTATATACTTTTAGCAAAGTATGTGCGTTCTCCGGGGGAAATTGTTCTGAAAGCCATTTCAGAAAAGGTTTTGCGGATTAGAAATCCGATAATGAGAAAGGTTTTTAAAGAAAGGGTATTTACATATGGCAAGAAAGAAATCATTTGAAGAGTATCGAGAAGAGAATATAAGAGAACAAGAAAAAATCAAACAGCAGATTGAAGATGCAAGATTAAAGCAGTTGCAGGCAGAGCATTGTATTCAGCGAGCAGAAAATCAGATCACCTACCAGAGAAAGAAAAAAGATAAGGCCAGAGTACATCGTCTGATTACAAAGGGTGCTGCGATTGAAGCAATTTGCAAAGATACACAGTATCTGATGGAATCGGAGTTTTATGAATTGATGGATGAAGTGTTGAATATTCCAGAGCTGCAGTTTCATTTGCGTGTAGCCGATATGGTACAGGGCAGACAGGGAATTGTAGAGGAGGAGTAACTTGGAATGTTATCATTTTAATTTAACGCAGCTATCCAGAGGACATGGACAGTCAGTAATCAATTGATGAATAGAAAAAGTTATATTTTTATAACATATAATAATGCAAATGTTATAAAAATATAACACGCATATTGACGCGCTGAATTCGCGATGATAGAATATAATTACAAGAATGGAGGAGAAATCATGAACGAATTATTAGGAGGTCGCATCAAAGCATTAAGAAGTGCTGCTAATTTTACGCAAGAACAAATTGCAGATCAAATTGGAATCAGTAGACAGAAGTATGCTCGTATTGAAAGTGGAACTAACAATATTACATTAGATGTTTTGGCTAAGATTGCAAACGTATTAAAAGTACAGGTTGGAGATATCACAAGAGTTCTTGATGAAACTCCGATAGTTGAGTATCGCGTAGGTGATGAAAAAGCATCTTCAAAGAAAATTTTTGATATGCTTGATTTGTTCTATGCCAATAAGCATTTGAATGAAAAATTACAGCATAAGGACGACGTTTAAAGGAGGGGCATAATGCTGGAAGGCAGAAAACGAGATATCAGAAAACAAGCATATGCGCTTCGAGAAAAATGTAAAGTGAGTCGCTATGGTATTATTGACTTGTTTAAAGAGTGCGAAAGATTAGGATACAAATTACTGAGATATCCGCTTGGTGAAGATGCTGATCTTGGCTTTGTTATGAAGAAAGACAATGATATAGTGGTTTTCACAAATACATGTAGTAGATTGGCGAGAGAAATCTTTACTTTGGCTCACGAAATCGGCCATGTTGTTTTGCATCTGGAAAGAGCAAATTCTTTTATTGACGATGCGATTACGATAGCTGGACGTAGCACAAATGAAAAAGAACAGGAAGCCAATTATTTCGCATCGTGTTTATTAATGCCAGAGGATGAAGTAGATAAGTTTCTTGATTTGGAAATTGTGGATTTTAAATCTAAAGGATTAACTGCAATGGATATAGCAAGAATCATGTCTGAATTTAACGTAAGTTTTGAGATGGCATTAAACAGGTTGGAAAACCTTGAAAAGATTAGTGGGAATGAAAGAACAAAATTGGATAACGCGCGTATTCAGTTACGAGTGGGAAATCTTCTTAGAAGCGTTGGTGGTAACCAGCGTTTAAATGAAGCAACAGAAGAAATTGAAATTCCGCATGAGTACATTGAGTATGTAATTGATAATTACAATCATAATGTCATTCCACAGGAAACTCTGGAAAAAGCGTTGGAATGTTATCATCTTACAATCGAGGATATCAGTGACAAGTTGGTGGAAAGGGAAGAAGCAGAAGAAGATGACTTAGATGCTTTATTAGGAGGAATTGCAGATTGAGAGCTTCTTTAGACACAAATGTAATCATCCATTTATATCGGGCAAATATGCAGATTATATTGTTTGATATTTTTAAAGATGGATTATTTATATACGAGCAGATTCGAAACATTGAATTAGAACATCATGGCAAGGCAGTTTTGGAAGCTGTTGATGCTGATATCGAAGAAGGGAAAATCGAATTATATACCAATGCTAAACTGAAAGAGCAAGGTGTATACAGAATATTTGAAAACAATGTAAAAGATAATCGTTGGCTATATATGTCTGGTGACCTGGGAGAAGTCTATGCGATATCGTTGGCGCAGACTATCGGTGCATATTCATTGGTGACAGATGATATAAAACAGGGTGGACCATATATGTCATTTGTTCATCTGGACTATGATATAAAGCCGTTCACTTTTGCGGATATTTTGATTCTCAGATATCTACTCGGATTTGCAGATGTACAACAGACAGTAAAAGATTTCGATACAGTGAATAAAACATCAGATTTGAATTGGGCATTTAGAAGTCAGCTGGCGAAGTTTATCAAACGATTCGTTGCAGATCCGTATAAGGTGGAAGAAAAAGAATGGTTTGAACAATGGACAACAGAAAATGACATAAACGCAATGGCGAAATTCAGGGCGTTGAGAGATGTGTTGAAGTAAGTTCTATGAAATCAGGAAGAAGAGATTGCAAGAATCGAGTTTTAAGAGATGGAGAAAGCCAAGGCAAAGATGGAAGATACCGTTACACATATTACGATAACGGAAAACAGAAGTGTTTGTACAGTTGGAAACTGGAAGCAAACGACAAGATCCCGGCAGGAAAAAGAGATTGTATCGCATTAAGGGTTCAGATTGAAGAACTGAAAAAGCGCCAACTTTTGTTTGGAAAATATTCTGAAAGCAGATATACGGTTATTGAATTAGTAGAACGATATGTTGCTTTGAAGACCGGCGTTCGTAAGTCTACGCAGGCTGGTCATCAGACCGTAATCAATGTTCTGAAAAAGGATGAGTTTGGCAGTCGTAAGATTAACGATATTCGTATTTCTGATGCTAAGTTATGGTTAGTTGAGTTGCAGAAGAATGACAAAAAAGCAGGAGAGAGATTTCCTGAAATTTGTAAAAGAAGATCCACATTTCTCAAAGTATTATGGGGTATCTACATTTTATTTAAAACTGAAATGAGAATTCTAAAAAAGCGTAAAGCTCCGAAAAAGGAACCCATGATTGGAAAATATGTTGGTTTCCTGTATCTGGATAAGAATGGTATGCCGATGGTTGCACTTTATTGGTAGAAGTATTTTGATCACATCTGTATGAAATACAATAGCATTTATTAAGTTCAGATGCCGAAAATCATACCTCATGTATGTAGACATACTTACTGCACCAATATGGATTTAGCTGAAATGAATCCATATTGGTGCAGTATCTTATGGGGCATTCAGAGATTGGTGTCACGCTGGATGTATATACGCATGTGAGTTTTGAAGATGCAAAAGGTGAGATGGAAAAATTGAAAATCGTGTAAGAAGTATATTTGTATGGTGAGTTTTATCAACATTGCGAATTGAAATTGCACGAAAATAAAAAACGAAAAATCCAAAATACCCAGAAAATTCAAGGAAAACTGCGTTAGTACGAATTTACCAATATACCAACATTGACTTCCAAACTATACAAAAATATGCCATTTTGTGCCAGATTTCGGATTTTTACAATGTTAAGAAAAAACAGTAAAAAAGGGTAGAAAACCTAGCAAATCCGGGCAAAACATGGCAAAGAAAGGTACGAAAAAATTATGCCAAAAGTATTGTTCATCTGCCACGGCAACATCTGCTGTTTACATTTTTGTTAAAACGGTCACACCTCTTGCCAACCCATCCCCATAGTGTTATTTTATTTCTATAGAAATCAGAACAACAGGAGGGCTATCATTATGAACGAAAGCATCAAGAACATGATAGAGCGAAGAAGTATTCGTGCTTACAAACCTGACATGGTAAAAAAGGAAGATATAGAAGAGATTGTCAAAGCCGGCACATATGCTGCAACGGGAATGAATCGCCAGTCTCCGGTTATTATTGCTGTAACTGATCAGGAGACAAGGGATAAGCTGTCCGCTATGAATGCGGCAATTATGGGAACGGATACAGATCCATTTTATGGTGCGCCGGTAGTTTTGATTGTGCTGGCTGATAAGAGCAGACCGACTTACCTCTATGATGGAAGCCTTGTAATGGGAAATATGATGAATGCGGCACATTCTCTGGGACTTGGAAGTTGTTGGATCCATCGTGCAAAAGAAGAATTTGAATCTGAAGATGGGAAAGAACTTCTGAAGAAATGGGGAGTAGAAGGAGATTACGAAGGAATTGGTCATTGTGTGATTGGATATGTAGAAGGGGATTACCCGGAGACGAAACCTCGCAAAGAGGATTATGTCTATTACGTGGAGTAATAATCGAACCGACAGTTCCTGGCATATGAAATGACAAGGAGGAAGATGAATGAATTACGAAGGTCAGATATGCCGTGCGCCCATGGAACGCTCCTCCTTTATGCTTCCGGTTATGGTGGGGTGTTCTTATAATAGATGTAAATTCTGTAATCTGTTCCGCCATCTAAAGTATCGGGAGCTTCCCATGGAGCAGATTGAGGATGAACTTAGACGAGTTAAGAATCTAGGTGGGATGCCTAAGAAGATATTTTTGGGAGACGGTAATGCATTTGGACTTAAGACGGAACAGTTATTGAAGATTCTTGAAAAAATACATAATTATTTCCCAGAATGTCAGTGCATCAATATGGATACAACGGTGACCAGCATCCGTGTGAAGACAGATGAGGAGCTTCGGATTTTGTATGAACAAGGTGTGCGACATCTGTATCTTGGAATTGAAAGCGGTTTGGATGATGTGCTGAATTTTATGGAGAAGGATCATGATCTTGACCAGGCTTATACGGAGATCAAGAGACTTCAAGACGCGGGGCTGATTTATGATGCGCATATTATGACGGGTGTAGCCGGGCACGGAAGAGGCCAGGAGAATGCAGAGGCAATGGCAGAATTCCTGGGTCGGACACATCCGAAGCATGTGGTGAATTTTTCTATGTTCCTACATAAAGAAGTACCTCTTTACAAAGAAGTGGAGGCAGGACGATTCGTTCCGGCAGACGAGTTGGAGAATCTAAGAGAAGAGAGGACATTGATTGAACGACTGAATGTCAGAGAAGAGCAGAGTATTTTGTATGATGGCTTTCATGATTTTATAGAATTTCGTGTTCGGGGAACCTTGCCACATGACAGAGAGAAGATGCTTGCGAAACTGGACAAGGCGATTCAGAGATACGAAGAAGAGTCGCCGATCTATTCGTTGGTCTATGGAGAGTGCCCGAATCTTGAGCGGTGTGAAGATCATATGCCGGTTTGGGAGATGAATAAATAGTAAAAATGTATTGCAACATCGTGTATGTAGCGCTATAATAATTTTGAACTGATAAGAAATTCTTCGGGGTCGGGTGCAAGTCCCAACCGGCGGTATAGTCCGCGACCTGATGTATTATGGCATCAGCTGATCTGGTGAGATTCCAGAACCGACAGTAAAGTCTGGATGAGAGAAGGATTGTGTAATATATGGATATATCAACAGACCCCGATACGAAAGTGTCGGGGATTTCTTAATTTATAGAATATTAATTCTGCTGTGGTTACATGATTCCAAGAAGATTTTCTTTCTTGACAGTTTCTAATATTTATTAAAAGGAGAGAAAGACAGATGAGTACAGATGCAGTAGTGAAAACAAAAGGAAATTCAGGAACAAAAGTAAGAATGATGGCGCAGATGGGAATGCTTTCCGCCATTGCGGTGGTTTTGATGCTATTTGAGATCCCTCTTCCTTTTGCACCATCGTTTTATGAGATTGATTTTAGTGAAGTGCCGGTATTGATTGGATGTTTTACTATGGGACCACTTGCCGGAGCGATTATTGAATTGCTTAAAATTCTTTTAAACTTTGCAATCAACGGGACAGCTACGGCTGGTGTCGGAGAAGTTGCTAATTTCCTGATTGGTTGTGCATTTGTTATACCGGCAGCAGTGATTTATAAGAAGAAACGTACCAGAACAGGTGCAATCATAGGAATGGTAACAGGTACTTTGTTTATGACATTTATTGGCTGTTTCCTGAATGCGTTCGTATTACTGCCGACTTATGCAAAAGCATTTGGAATGCCAATTGATGCACTGGTAGGAATGGGAACCGCAGTGAATAGTCATATTACCAGTCTTACAACATTTGTGATCTTCGCAGTGGCACCATTTAATCTGTTGAAAGGATTTCTGGTATCTTTGATTGTATTTTTGATTTATAAGAAAATCAGCCCGATTCTGAAGGCAAGAATCTAAAGTGAAAAATGACTAGAATACATCAGCGCCAAAGAAATCTCTTTGGCGCTCTTTGATATTGGGGATAATGTCATAATAGACTATTTGGCCGGACAGATTTCGATCCAATATCCATCGGGGTCATTAATAAAATATACACCCATCTCCAGATTTTCAAAACATACGCAGTTCATGTCCCTGTGATGTGCCAGTGCAGCATCCATGTCATCTACCCGCATTGCCAGGTGAAATTCATTGTCTCCAAGATTGTAAGGTCTGTCCATATCACGAAGCCAGGTCAGTTCTAGAAGATGTGGAGTGGTGTTGTCTCCCATAAACACAAGTTTGAAACTGCCATCTTCCGCTTCTTTTTCACGTGTAATGGAAAGCCCCAGAGCCTCTTCATAGAATTTTACAGACTTTTCCAGATCCAATACATTGATGTTGTTATGATAAAATGTAAACTTCATAGATCATCCTCCTGTTACATATTTTCAAATACAAAATAAGTATAACATCAGTAGCCGAAGAAAAAAAGATGTGTTATACTTATCTCCACAGAGTATTAATAATGAAGGGGGGATGGGAATATGTCAGTGAAGGTAGAAGTGAAGATGGATGTTCAATCGATGGTAGATTTTATGACATATCACATTTATTCTGGGGCAGTTGGTATAGGTTCCTTTATTTTGGGAGGTATTAATATCGGCTTGACGATGGCATTCGCTATGAAGGGAAAGTACCTTTTTATGGGACTTTTCTTAATATTTGCATTGATAATATTCTTTATATTTCCTTATATTATCAAGAGAAAAGTGGAACGTCAGATGCAGAATTCGAGGAGGCTGGATATACCGGTCACTTATGAATTCGATGATTATGGAATAGAGACTACAACTCCGGATGACAGTGGGAAAGCTTCCTGGAGTAAGTTTAAACGTGCAGTATCCAAAAAAAGGATTATTATATTATATGATGCCCAGAAACGTGCAATTATTCTTCCGGTAGATCAGATGGCAGAAGAATATACAGCGGTTGTAGATATGATATATGCACATATGCCGGCACCGGCGGTGAGAATCCGCCGACTGGATAAGAAGAGATAGAAAGGATTTTTCTTATGATAATTGAGACGAATAGTGAGAAAGAGACTTATGAACTTGGATTTAAGATGGGTCAGTCTGTCAAAGCAGGGCAGGTCTATACGCTGGTTGGAGATCTGGGAGTCGGTAAGACTGTTTTTACAAAAGGGTTGGCAGCAGGACTTGGTATTGAAGAACCTGTCAGCAGTCCTACATTTACCATTGTACAGATATATGAAGAAGGGCGCCTGCCCTTCTATCATTTTGATGTGTATCGGATTGGTGATGTAGAAGAGATGGATGAGATTGGATATGAAGATTACATCTATGGAGAAGGAGTAAGTCTGATTGAGTGGGCAAATCTGATAGAAGAGATTCTTCCGGAACATTATACGGAGATTAAGATAGAGAAGGATCTGGAAAAGGGATTTGATTATCGGAGGGTTAGCGTATGCGAATATTAGCATTAGACAGTTCTGGCCTTGTGGCCAGTGTAGCAATTGTGGAAGCGGGACCGGTGGAACAGGAGACAATAGCAGAATATACGGTGAATTATAAGAAGACTCATTCTCAGACTCTGCTTCCAATGTTGGACGAAGTGGCAAAGATGATAGAATTGGATATGGAGAGTATCGATGCCATAGCAGTGGCAGCGGGACCGGGATCATTTACCGGATTGCGAATTGGATCGGCGACCGCGAAGGGACTTGGACTGGCACTGAAAAAACCATTGATTCATATACCGACATTGGAAGGATTAGCTTATAATCTGTGTGGTACGGATAAGATTGTGTGCCCGATTATGGATGCCAGAAGAGGCCAGGTCTATACAGGAATCTATGAATTTGACGGAGATGAATTGGTGATCCTGGAAGATCAGATGGCAATCAGTGTTGAGAAATTGGGTGAGAAGCTTCAGAATGTAGAAAAAGAGATTATATTTCTTGGAGATGGAGTTCCGGTATTTCGTGATGTTCTTGAGAATCGTATTATGTCTGGAAAGAAGGTCTCTTTTGCACCGGCGAATATGAATCGACAGAGAGCGGCATCTGTGGGAGCTCTTGCGGTTGCATATTATCGTGCGGGCAAGATAGAAACTGCCGCGGAACATCAGCCGGATTATCTGCGTGTATCGCAGGCAGAACGTGAGAGAAAGGAGAGACTTGGACATGATTAGATTTGAATGTGATTATCTGGAGGGAGCTCATCCTCGGATTTTAGAGAAATTAGAAGAAACGAATTTTGAACAGACGGCAGGTTATGGAGAGGATCCCCATTGCGAGAATGCAAGAAAGCTGATCTGCAGGGCCTGCGGGCGGGATGATGTGGATGTGCATTTTCTCGTGGGCGGGACACAGACGAACTTTACAGTGATCAGTTCCATCCTTCGTCCGCATCAAGGGGTCGTTGCGGCGGTGACCGGACATATTAATGTACATGAGACAGGTGCGATTGAAGCGACTGGACATAAAGTGCTGCCGCTTCCAAGTGAAGATGGTAAGATTACCGCTGCTCAGGTTCATGAGATGTATGATGCTCATTGGAATGATGATACCCATGAGCATATGGTACAGCCGGGAATGGTATATATCTCCCAGCCAACGGAGAATGGAACATTGTATAGTAAAGAAGAATTGCGGGCACTGCACGAGACTTGTGAGGAGCTGGGACTTCCATTGTTTTTGGATGGAGCAAGGATGGGATATGGCCTGATGTCTGAGGAGAATACGCTTGCATTAGAAGATATTGCTGCTTTGACAGATGTGTTTTATATTGGTGGAACGAAGGTAGGAGCATTGTTTGGCGAGGCGGTTGTTATTGTGAATCCAGCGCTTAAGAAGGATTTTCGATATCTTATCAAACAACATGGCGGTATGCTTGCAAAAGGAAGATTACTCGGCATTCAGTTTGAGACATTGTTCGAAGATGGACTGTATTTTGAAATTGCAGAATATGCAGATCAATTAGCCATGCGGTTGAAAGAAGCGTTTGTGAAGAAGGGATATCCACTAAGATATGATTCGTATACGAATCAACAGTTTCCGATTATGCCAAATGAGCATATAGATGTGATAAAAGATAAATATTCATTTTCCTTTTGGGAGGCTGTAGATGCTTCTCATAGCGCTGTGCGATTTTGTACAAGCTGGGCAACCAAGAAGGAAGCAGTAGATCAGTTGATTAAGGATATCGAGGCGTTATAATATGTTAGAAGTTCGTAAGATTGACGAAAATGACATTAATAAGATAGCTGCTTTGGAACGGGAAATATTTTCAGATTCATGGTCGGCGAATGCTATAGGTGAAACATTATCCCAGAAGAATACAGTGCTTCTGGGGGCGTGGCAGAATGAACATCTGGCAGGTTACCTGATTGTATATTATGTGTTGGATGAGGGAGAGATTGCCAGAATTGCTGTGGATGCATCTTGCAGGCGACAAGGGGTGGCTGGTCATATGATGTTGGCGCTAGAAAACTTCTGTGAAGAAAAAGGGATCGTGAATCTGATGCTGGATGTTAGAGAGAGCAATGAGGCGGCGATTGCCTTTTATAAGGGCTGTGGCTTTGTCGAAGATGGAATTCGCAAGGACTTTTATACAGACCCAAAAGAAGATGCAATATTAATGAGCAGACAACTTGGGAAATAGCTGGCAGTTATGACAGCAGTTCCCACTGGAAAGCAAGGCTGACAGTAGATATAATGTAGGCGTAACAAGAAAGAAGAAGTGACAGGATACTCACAGGAGGAATTGTATGCGCCAGTTTAGAACAGAATTAGAAGAAAAAAATAAAGTTGAAAAAATCATATGCAATAAATGTGGCAAAGAGATTTGGGTTCGTGGAGGGATTCCCCAGGAGGATGTGTTAGAAGTCGAAAAACGCTGGGGGTATCATTCAAGAAAAGATAATCAGGTGGATCGATTTGACCTTTGCGAGGACTGCTATGATGAATTGGTGGAAAGTTTTCAAATCAAAATAGAAAATTGAGGTAAAATATGTTAGATGTATGTTTGTTAGGAACCGGAGGGATGATGCCGTTGCCGTATCGTTGGCTGACAGCTCTTATGGTGCGGTATAATGGCAGCAGTATATTGATCGATTGTGGGGAAGGAACTCAGATTGCAATCAAGGAAAAGGGATGGAGCTTTAAACCCATTGATGTCATCTGTTTTACCCATTATCATGGAGATCATATCAGCGGACTCCCAGGAATGCTTCTTACGATGGGAAATGCGGACCGGACGGAACCGCTGACATTAATTGGACCTAAGGGGCTGGAACGTGTAGTGAATGCACTTCGTGTTATTGCACCAGAGCTTCCGTTTGCTATTAAATATATAGAAGTCAATGAGCCGGAGAAGACATTCGAGATGAATGGCTACCGGCTAAAAGCATTTCGTGTTAATCATAATGTGACATGCTATGGTTATACTATGGAGATCGACCGTGCCGGAAAGTTCGATGTGGAGCGTGCAAATGCTGCTCAGATTCCACAACGGTATTGGGGGACTCTGCAAAAAGGAGAGACGGTCAATACCGGTGAGCAGATCTATACACCGGATATGGTGCTTGGCCCTGCAAGAAAGGGAATTAAGCTGACCTATTGTACAGATACCCGACCAACAGAATCCATTAAGACAAATGCAGCTGGTTCGGACTTGTTTATCTGTGAAGGAATGTATGGAGAAAAGGATAAACTGAAAAAAGCAAAAGAATACAAGCATATGACGTTTTACGAAGCTGCACAGCTTGCCAAAGAAGCGGATGTAAAAGAGATGTGGCTGACGCATTATAGTCCATCATTGACAAGGCCAGAAGATTATATGGATGCAGTAAGGGAGATATTCCCAAGAGCAATCGCAGCAAAAGATAAGCGTTCTGTGGAACTTGTATTTTCTGATTAGTAGGGAAAGGTATAGTTATGAGCGAAAAGAAAGATGTATTAATTCTGGCAATTGAGAGCTCCTGCGATGAGACGGCAGCAGCAGTAGTGAAAAATGGACGGGAAGTCTTATCGAATATCATATCTTCACAGATTGCACTTCACACATTATATGGGGGTGTGGTTCCTGAGATTGCGTCCAGAAAGCATATTGAAAAAATAAATCAGGTCATAGAGACGGCATTGGAAGAGGCGCATGTGACGCTGGATGATATTGATGCGATTGGCGTTACTTATGGTCCGGGACTGGTGGGAGCGCTCCTGGTGGGGGTGGCAGAGGCAAAAGCTATTGCATATGCAACGAAGAAACCATTGGTAGGTGTGCATCATATTGAAGGCCATATTGCAGCTAATTTTATTGAACACAAAGATCTGGAACCGCCATTCTTTTCTCTGGTTGTTTCGGGTGGACATACCCATCTGGTTCGTGTCAAGGACTATGGAAAGTTTGATATTATCGGGCGAACCCGAGATGATGCGGCGGGAGAAGCTTTTGATAAAGTGGCAAGGGCAATTGGGCTAGGCTATCCCGGGGGTCCTAAGATTGATAAAGTATCGAAAGAAGGGAATCCAGAAGCAATTATATTTCCGCGGGCACATGTAGAAGATGCCCCATATGATTTTAGCTTCAGTGGCGTAAAATCTTCAGTGTTGAATTATATCAATGGCTGCCAGATGAAAGGGCAGGAGTATAACCAGGCAGATATTGCTGCTTCTTTTCAGAAAGCAGTTACTGATGTCCTTGTAGCAAATGCAATGCATGCGGTAGAAGAGTATCATGTAGATAAGTTTGCGATTGCTGGCGGTGTGGCATCAAACAGTGCGCTTAGGTCCGCTATGAAAACAGCGTGTGAGGAACGAGGTGTGAAATTCTATTATCCGTCACCGATTTATTGTACAGATAATGCGGCAATGATCGGGGTAGCGGCTTATTATGAGTATATGAATGGAACCAGACATGGATGGGATCTGAATGCGGTTCCGAATCTGAAGCTCGGGGAACGATAATAAGATTCAAAAAAACGGAGTAATGGATATGAAGATTCAAGGTAAAAAAAGATGTACAGCAATTGTACTGGCAGCAGGTCAGGGAAAGAGAATGGGGACGTCGGTCCAGAAGCAATATATTGAATTAGATGGAAAACCATTAATCTATTATACGCTGGAAAGCTTTGAAAAATCAGAAATCATAGATGATATTATTCTGGTGGTGGGCGAAGGTCAGGAGAAGTATGCCCAGAATCAGATTGTAGAAAAATATGGCTTCGCAAAGATTCGTGCCATTGTGGCGGGAGGAAAAGAACGATTCGATTCTGTCTGGCAGGGCCTTGGGATGATTGCAGGAGAAGAATGTTATGTTTATATCCACGATGGTGCGAGAATGTTTGTCGATGAAGAGATTTTGGAACGTGCATATTACACTGTAGAACAATACAAGGCTTGTGTTGCTGGTGTGCCGAGTAAAGATACTATAAAATTAGTAGATGACGATACATTTGCGGTGAATACACCGGAGAGAAAGTATGTATGGGCGGTTCAGACGCCGCAAGTATTTGAAAATTCGTTGATTCAAGAGGCATATTCTCAGCTGATGAAGAAAGAATGCATTAATGTAACGGATGATGCCATGGTTGTTGAACAGACAATGAATCGACCGGTCAAATTATTCGAAGGTTCATACAAAAATATTAAGATTACGACACCGGAAGATCTGGAAATTGCGAAAGTTTTCTTGGAAGAAAGAAAAGCTGAGAGAAAAAATAAAAAAATGGAAATTAGCTATTGACGAAGAATCCTTTGTGTGCTAGAATAATCACTGTCGCTGAGGTAAACGACGTCAATTAAATATGTGGAGAGGTATCGAAGTGGTCATAACGAGGCGGTCTTGAAAACCGTTTGTCCGAGAGGGCGCGTGGGTTCGAATCCCACCCTCTCCGCTTGAAAAACTACCAACCGGTTAGCTGGTAGTTTTTTATATGAAAAAATCGAGCAGATTTGGAGAAATACCCAAGCTGGCCGAAGGGGCTCCCCTGGAAAGGGAGTAGGTCGTTAATAGCGGCGCGAGGGTTCAAATCCCTCTTTCTCCGTTTGTCTGGCGGGCCTAAATCTTGTGGTTTGTAAGCAGGAAAACATGCATATGTTGAATGTGGAAAAAGATGTTGAAAAAAATCAAAAAAAGTTAAAAAAACATCTTGACAAACTAAAGAGACGCATGATATTATGTTTAGGCTGACTCGTGAGAGACAGACAAAGACAAAAAAGAACCTTGATAATTAAACAATAGACAACAACCCTGAAGATTTCTTAAAGAGAAAAATTCAGAACGAGACATTTGAATGTCGACCTTAAAACAGTAAAAGGGATAAGAAAGCTAGTAGTTTTCTTGACCCAGAAC
>NZ_JBNPOQ010000024.1:0-34601 GCF_050315235.1 Bariatricus sp. SGI.019
TTCAGGGCTCCCTTTTAGGACGCCGTTATTTACGTTCCATAAACCATTTATAATTTTCTTCATAAGTCAGATGACAGATTTTTCCACCCACCTGACAGGTATAACGATATCCGGTTCCGCCAGCTTTTCGGCTGGCACAACGCTCCGGTTTTGAAACCTTATCAATCGCATACTTACGTCCATCTTCCCAGACAAACGCTGTAGGGATCAATTCTCCTTCCCGGCTGAATACTGCCAGGACATCTACATACACTTTAGCTGTCATTACAAAACACCTGCTCTCTCCTATCCATGAAAATATGCCTGTGGATGAACCGTATGTTCCTTAGCATTCAGCTGTGCCAGTATCTTATCCTGATACATAAATGCTCTCTGAATACTCTGATAGCCAAACCTTCCACGGATCTCATCTACCACCTGGTCCATCTTTTTGATTTTTTCTCTCTTCGTTTCATCCATAAATAAATCAAGCTGATACGGCATCTCTTCTGATACCAGATCACATCCTCGAACACCAAGACTACGAATTGGATGTTCCCAATTATAGTTTTTCTGGAATAACTCAAATGCAGTTCTGGCAATTTCTTCTGTAAGATTACTTGCCCTGTCCAACTTGCACTGTCTCGTGAAATGATACAATCCATTATCCCGAATCGAGATTTCTACTGTCCTGCATTGAAAACCATTTTCACGAAGCCTGGCTCCTACACTTTCTGAAAGAGCCATCAAAATAATCTTCACGTCCAATTCACTAACAAGATCTCTTGGCGTTGTTGTACTGTTCCCGATAGACTTGATCGGTACTTTATATCCTTCTACCAAAACTGGAGTTTCATCCCATCCATTTGCAAAGGTATGAAGTACCAATCCCATCTTTCCAAGATATGTTTCTAATATAGAAGGTTCTGCTCCTGCCAGATCTCCGATTGTACAAATGCCAAGTTTCTTCATCGTCCGTTCAGTGCTTCTTCCGACCATGAGTAAATCACCTACTGGAAGTTTCCATGCAATATCCTTGTAATTGTCTTTGGAAAACTCTGTAATGGCATCCGGCTTTTTATAATCAGAACCGAGCTTTGCAAATATCTTATTCCAGGAAACACCAATACTTACGGTAACCCCCAGTTCATATTTAATCCGACTGCTGATCTCTTTTGCAATCTTCATTCCGTCTCCCTTGATAGAAGTACTGGCGGTCACATCCAGCCAGCTTTCATCAATCCCAAATGGTTCTCTCTGATCTGTGTATTCACTGTAAATCTCCTGTGCCATTCTGGAAAACCTCAAATAAAGATCCATGCGAGGCGGTACAAAGATTATTTCTGGGCAAACCTGTCTTGCCTGCCACAATGCCATGCCTGTTTTTACTCCGGCTCGCTTCGCAATATAGTTTGCAGTCAGCACAATTCCATGTCTTGCTTCCGGATCACCACCGACTGCCATCGGCTTCCCGGCAAGTTCTGGATGATGCAGCATCTCAACACTTGCGTAAAAGCAATTCATATCTGAATGAAGAATTGTCCTGCTCATAACATTCACCTACCAGTCTTAAAAATCATAATAAAAGTTCTTTGCTTCATATTGACTTTGTGAAGTTTATAGATTATAATTTCTACTAACTTCACGAACATTTGTTTGTATTTTATACGTGATAATGAACTCTGTCAATAGTTTTTATAAAGTTGATGAAGTTACGATTTCAAAAACTTGGAAAGGATCCCACTATGAATTTTTCAGACAAGATTAAATATCAACGAGAACAAAATCATCTGACACAAAAAGAACTTGCAGAACTGGTCGGCGTATCCCAGCGTGCGATCGCAGCTTATGAAAGTTCCGGCACCATCGCACGAATCTCTACTATGAGAAAGCTCGCTCATGCATTAAATGTCTCTTATGATTATTTAAAACATGACGAGATTACAGATCCTTCTTATGGAATTGAAAAAATGGATTATATTGATGAAGTCAATGGACAGCTTGGTGAAAAAGGAGCCAAGGACATCAATGAGATTCTCGAAGCCAACCGTGCTCTTTTCGCTGGTGGCGAACTTGACGAAGAAGCAAAAGATGCTTTCTATCAAGCTGTAACCAAAGCATATCTTTCCTGTAAGATGGAAGCTAAAAAGACATTTGGACGGAAAAAGAAAAACACTGAAACGGAAAGTGATTCATAGGTGTCCGTATTTTCGTACAGCACTTTTGCTACTCTATACTTGTAGCAAACTATCTTATGAAATATCGAGGTGTTTTTATGAGTTCAAAATGTATAAGAGACACTGTTAATAAAGTAAAAACAAAATATCAGGAAAGTGATCCGTACCGCCTTGCAGCCGCTATGCATATTATTGTTAAGAAGCTTCCGCTTGGAACTGATCCAAACTGTTGTAAAGGCTTCTGTATGCGGGAATGTCGAAAGACCTGCATCGTCATTAACAGCGATCTGCCGGAAATCATACAGCAGATTATCCTGATCCACGAGATTGGGCACGCACTCCTTCATCAGAAAACCCTTCAGATCAAGTGTTTTCATGATTTTGAATTATTCGATGGAGTATCACAATGTGAATATGAAGCGAATTGCTTTGCCGCTGATTATCTTCTGGAGGATGAAGATGTCCTGGAGATGCTTAACGCTGATATGTCATTTTTCCAGGCTGCAGCTGAACTGAAAGTTCCACCGGAACTTCTTGATTTCAAATTCCGAATGATGAAACGTAGCGGTGTTCAGATTGTAGATTCTCCGATTACTTCCAACAGTGACTTTTTAAAAGATATCCCTACTTCGGGAATAATAGAAAATTACTAAATATGCTATTTTTGAAAAAGGAGATTTTTGAAAATGATCAACTTAAATAAACATAGAATAGACTTTGGAAAAGGGGATGTAGGCATTGGTGTCATCGGTAACACTACAGATTCCGCACAACTGGCATTTTATAATCAGAGTGCACGTCCCATCCATATACTCAAGAATCCAGATCAGAATCCTGGGTTCGAACCCATGGAATTTAAAGAAGAACCTTTTATCATGAGCTTCTCCAATCCTGAAAGCATTGATGCAGTTATTTCAATTTTACAACGTGCCAAATATATTAATTTCACTTCCAAAAACGAACCGCAAAAAACAGAATAGATGAATGATGTATCTTATAAAGAATGGCTGTCTTTTCTCCAATGAGCAGGCAGCCATTTCTCATGTAATTCTTTAATACAAGTCTCCCACATATCCATCTGCTTCCAGATGCATATAGCACTCGTCCACCTTCTCTGATTCCAGAATCCGCAAAACGTGTTCCATACCTGTAGCAAGTTCTTTTGTTTTTAACTCTTCCAGCGGAATCCAATAAACTCTTCCTTCCTCAGAACTCTTTAATTCTCCGGTAAACTTATCCGCTTTATACAAGGTAATAACATAGTGCACTCCGCTCTTATGCCAATGATATAATCCTCCAAGCTTCGGTGCTTCAACCGTAAGTCCTGTTTCTTCCCAGACTTCCCGAATCATAGATTTCTGAAAAATCTCATTTGCTTCTACGTGACCGCCTGGAAAAGTTGTACCGGTATAGCTATCATTTACTTTATCCAGAGCCAGTACATTCCCTTTATGATCCTGAATCATACACATATTCATAAAACAGACCTTCTCAATCTGACTCTCTTCTTTTTCATTCAGAGATTTTCTGACACGTTTGTTGATATCCGATCGTTTGGATTTATAATGCTTGAAGACCTCTCCATACGGAATCCAGATTTCTGCATCTTCAATTTTTTCATAAACAGAATCCACCACTTCTTCCAGATGTTTGTCACTCGGAAAAGTACATTTTTTCATATAATAATCTCTGGTTGCCTGAAACATCCATTCCGCAATCTTTTCTTTCTGCTTCATTTTTAACTGGGAATACTTCTTATTCGTTTGCAGTAATCTCCCATCTATCATCTTATGGTTTTTCCGTGACATCGGTTTGACCTCTTTTCTTCTTTTTCATTCAGATTTTACTATACCACAGAATCATGCTTGCGTCATACTTCTGAGCTTCGATGTCCTCTTTTTCTTCTCTCAGTACCTTATTTATAGAGGGTTCTTTTTTAAGACTCTCTTCCGGCGGCTGTGCCACCGGTAAATAGCAAGGACAGGAAGTGTATATACACTTCCGGAAAACCAGCAATTTAGGGAACCCTGCCCTAAATTAAAAACACAGAAGTCACTACTTCGAAGAACCAAAGAAAGGAGAATCTGCCTATGGCAAAGAGAAAAAGAAATATACAGATTTTGTTTTGTGTTTCCCCAGAAGAAAAAAAGCTTATTCGTAGAAAGATGATTGAATCAAAGACAAAAAATATGGGAGCTTATCTTCGTAAAATGGCAATCGACGGTTACATCGTCAACACCGATACCACTCCACTGAAGAAACAGTATGAGGAAATGCATAAGATCGGTGTGAATATTAATCAGATTGCCAAAAAAGTAAACAGCACCGGTGATCTGTATCCGGAAGAAAAGCAAGAATTAAAAGAGATGGTGAAAGAATTATGGCGTATCTTAAGATCTTCCCAATTAAAGTAACAGACAAGAAAGCTCTGGACTACATCACGAATCCAGATAAAACAGATGAAAAACTGTTAGTTTCCAGTTTTGGCTGTTCCCCGGAAACTGCAGATCTTGAATTTTCTATGACAAGAGAAATGGCAAAAAAGAATGGAATGGACAAAGGTGATAACCTGGCATTTCATCTGATCCAGTCATTTAAACCTGGAGAAGTTGATGCCGAAACTGCCCATCGCTTAGGGCAACAATTTGCAAACGAAGTACTGAAAGGAAAATATGAATATGTGATAAGCACCCATGTTGATAAAAATCATATCCATAACCACATCATCTTTAATGCAGCAAGTTTTGTTGATCATCACAAGTATGTTTCCAATAAGCGGAGCTACCATAAAATCTGCCGGATCAGTAATCGTATCTGCCATGAAAATGGACTTGCCACCAGTATGCCAACCGGAGAAAAAGGCAAAAGTTATAAGGAGAACATGGAATATCATCGTGGCACCAGCTGGAAAGCCAAGCTACGTGTTGCAGTTGATAAAGCAATCTGGACTTCCATCAACTATGAGGAATTTTTACAAAAAATGCAGTTAGCCGGATATGAAGTCCGACAGGGAAAACACCTGTCCTTCTGTGCACCGGAACAGAAAAACTTCACTTATATGAAATCTCTTGGAAGCTATTATTCAGAAGAAAATGTCCGCATCCGTTTGGCAAAAAACCGTAACAAAATAAAAGCTCCAAGGCATCTGTCCAGAGAAGCTCGCCTGTATATCAATATCTCCACTTATGTTACGACCGGCAATCGAGAAGGATTTGAACGATGGGCAAAACTAAATAACCTGAAAGAAGCGGCACGCACCTTCAACTATCTTTCCGAAAATAACCTGCTGAATTATGAAGATTTCCAACAGCATGTTTCTGATGTTGATGCTTCTGTTAAAGCGGCTGATCAAAGAATAACGCAAATCAACAGTGAGCTGAGCACACAGAAAATCATTCAAAAACACTGTGATTCTTACCGTCTCTGCCGAAAAGTGATTGAAGATTGCAAATCTGCTAAAAATCCAAAAGCATACCGAACCAAACATCAAGCAGAATACCAACTGCACGATTCACTAAAAAAAGAGCTTCAGGATCTCGGTGTTACCAAAATCCCAAGCTCTAATAAAATCCAGAAGAGGATAGAAAATCTTGAATCTGAACAAGCTGCTACTGTCCGGGAAAAACAAGAATTGCAGAAAAAGCAGAAGACACTGAATATCATTAGACAGAATTTCACAGCACTACTTAATGCTCCGGAGATGCAAATTCCCATATCAGAAAAAGAGCTAACTCTCTAAAAAGAAGGAGGTACCTACTTTAACGGTGCCTCTTGCTTTTCGTCTAATCTATTTATATCTTCCTCTTTATGCAATTTCCCATATTACAGTTGCCGTATCAATAACATTAATATCGTCTGCCTCAATATCTATATCATATGCTCCCGGTGCACTCATTTCACATTCCGTACACTCCATTAATCTCATTTCATTCAATGGCTTTGTTACAAAATCTATCTCTCCCCAAGAATAATCAATTGCCTGTATTTCACCCAATTTCACATTTGCTGCTGTTGTAAGCACCTGTGCCTTTTGAATGGAATCCTCGATTGCTTTATGTAACAGCTCATTTTTACATTTTTCTACATCTGCCACTGTATACTCAATAGAAAACTCTGGCCTTAATGAGCTATGAGCCAAAGCGTAAAGGACTTGCCCTAATCTTTTATTATCAGCTGCAAACTCTATTTTCATATGGTGATTATACTTATAACCTTTAAATCTTCGCTTCCAGCTCTTATCTCTGTCCTGATAGCTTTCATATTCTGTATCGACATTAAAATATACTGTTTTAAGGTCTTTTCTCTGAAAACCAAGTTTCTCAAACAAATCCTTGAGAAGCTCTGTATCTTCTGTTGACCTTCGGAGAGTATCTTCATATTCTTTGCAAAGTTCTTCCTTGTTGACATATAACCGGATTTTATCCGGCTTTACTGCTATTTTCCCTTTTCCTGTAACTTTAATTGTTCTCATCATCTTTGCTCTTCCTTTCATTCTCATTATATTCATACCCATTGATTAAAAGCTCTATCATCTTCTTTGTCATCTGAATATACTTACCAAACGGATTAATCACAATTCCATTCACCTGTTCCCAATTAAGTGCCAGACGAAGTATTGATTCAATAGACTGATTCATCTGCACATTTCCAGCAGAACCCTTATGCATCTCTTCAGAAGATGTAAATACTCCAATCCATTCTTTTTCATCAGCATCTTTTACAGTCTCTATTTTAAGTCTTACATCATGGTCAAGCGATGTAGGACGGATTTTGCGGACATTCAAAATAAAAAAAATTGTGGAGGTAACAGACAATGGCAAAATCATTATTTGAGGAACTGGGCGGCAAATACGAAAGGCAAGGGGATTATTTGATACCGTGCTTAACTGTACCCGCCGAAGAAGAACAGGCAATAGGCATCTGGGGGCAACGGCATTTAGATTATCTAAAACAGTACCGTAAAGTTACATACACCAATCTTCTTACAAGCGGCAGGCTAAACGCCTACCTTGCCGACATCAACAGACAGGCACAGGAACGCTTTGAAAGGCTCATAGAGGGTATGAAACAGGCACAGGGCATAACGGAACAGCTAAAGGCAGAAAACGCCTTAGAATGGACAGGATGCCTCAATAACATAAGGGCTTGTGCGAGGGAGATTGTGGAAAAGGAAATTATTTTTGCATAAACAGATGATTAGTGGCAGGGGGAAATCCTGCCGCTTTTTCTGCTTTAGTTTGTCAGCTTGACAAATAAAGGGTTAAGGAATATAATTAGATTCAGTATTATACAAGGAGTTAATAAATATGCGGCAAGGTATTCTTAAATAAACTGTCAATTTGATAGTGGGAACAAAAAGTAGCAGTCCCGTTTCACTTTTAATATGGGGCTTAGTTTTTTGTACCCAGTTTAAGAATACTTTTATCATGTAATTTTATATGCCCGAAAACATATAAGTGTTTTGGGGCTATTGGAGTTATTTACCCAGTGATAGGAGTATTTATCACTGGGTATTTTTATGCCCTTTTTTGGGTGTTGATAGGAGGAAAATCACATGAAAATAATTAACTTAGGCATTCTGGCTCACGTTGACGCAGGAAAGACAACATTAACGGAGAGTTTATTGTATACCAGTGGTGCAATTGCAGAACCAGGGAGCGTAGATAAAGGCACAACAAGGACAGATACAATGAATTTGGAGCGTCAAAGGGGAATCACTATCCAGACAGCAGTGACATCTTTTCAGTGGGAGGATGTAAAAGTCAACATTATAGATACGCCAGGCCATATGGATTTTTTGGCGGAAGTATACCGTTCTTTATCCGTATTAGACGGAGCAGTATTATTAGTTTCTGCAAAGGATGGCATACAGGCACAGACCCGTATACTGTTTCATGCACTACAGACAATGAAGATTCCGACAATTTTTTTCATCAATAAAATTGACCAAGAGGGGATTGATTTGCCAATGGTATATCAAGAAATGAAAGCAAAGCTTTCTTCGGAAATTATAGTGAAGCAAAAGGTTGGGCAGCATCCTCATATAAATGTAACGGACAATGACGATATGGAACAGTGGGATGCGGTAATTATGGGAAACGATGAACTATTAGAGAAATATATGTCAGGGAAACCGTTTAAAATGTCAGAACTGGAACAGGAAGAAAACAGGAGATTCCAAAACGGAACGTTATTTCCCGTTTATCACGGAAGCGCTAAAAACAATCTGGGGATTCGGCAGCTTATAGAAGTGATTGCCAGTAAGTTTTATTCATCAACGCCTGAAGGTCAATCTGAACTATGCGGGCAGGTTTTTAAGATTGAATATTCAGAGAAAAGGCGGCGTTTTGTTTATGTGCGTATATATAGCGGAACATTGCATTTGAGGGATGTTATTAAAATATCTGAAAAAGAGAAAATAAAAATCACAGAGATGTGTGTTCCGACAAACGGTGAATTATGTTCATCCGATACAGCCTGCTCTGGTGATATTGTAATTTTACCAAATGATGTTTTGCAGCTAAACAGTATTTTGGGGAACGAAATGCTGTTGCCGCAGAGAACATTTATTGAAAATCCTCTCCCTATGCTCCAAACAACGATTGCAGCAAAGAAATCTGAACAGCGGGAAATATTGCTTGGGGCACTTACAGAAATTTCAGATGGCGACCCTCTTTTAAAATATTATGTGGATACTACAACGCATGAGATTATACTTTCTTTTTTGGGGAAAGTGCAGATGGAAGTCATTTGTGCCATCCTTGAGGAAAAATATCATGTGGAGGCAGAAATAAAAGAGCCTACTGTTATATATATGGAAAGACCGCTTAGAAAAGCAGAATATACCATCCACATAGAAGTCCCGCCAAATCCTTTCTGGGCTTCTGTCGGGTTGTCCATAGAGCCGCTCCCTATTGGAAGTGGAGTGCAGTATGAAAGCAGAGTTTCACTTGGATATTTAAACCAATCGTTCCAAAATGCGGTTATGGAGGGGGTTCTTTATGGCTGCGAGCAGGGGCTGTATGGATGGAAAGTGACAGACTGTAAAATCTGTTTTGAATATGGATTGTATTATAGTCCTGTAAGTACCCCCGCAGACTTTCGGCTGCTTTCCCCTATCGTATTGGAGCAGGCTTTAAAAAAAGCAGGGACAGAACTATTAGAGCCATATCTCCACTTTGAAATTTATGCACCGCAGGAATATCTCTCACGGGCGTATCATGATGCTCCAAGGTATTGTGCAGATATTGTAAGTACTCAGATAAAGAATGACGAGGTCATTCTGAAAGGAGAAATCCCTGCTAGATGTATTCAAGAATACAGGAACGATTTAACTTATTTCACAAATGGGCAGGGAGTCTGCTTGACAGAGTTAAAAGGATACCAGCCAGCTACTGGTAAACTTATTTGCCAACCCCGCCGCCCGAATAGCCGTATAGATAAGGTTCGGCATATGTTCCACAAGTTAGCCTAACAGCTTGCAAAAGTCATATAAAATGAGATTTGAAAGGATTAGAAGCTAATTATGATGAAATGCGAATGGATATTATGTCCTGTTTGTGGGAGCAAAACCCGTAATAAAATTAGGAAGGACACTGTTTTGAAGAATTATCCCCTTTATTGTCCAAAATGCAGACAAGAAAGATTGATTAAAGTTGACAACTTGAAGATAACTGTCATCAAAGAGCCAGACGCTTAAGACGCAGAGCCGATGAAATTGTGGAACAATTCACGAATCATCGGCTCTTTTTGTTTCGTATTTGAAAGAACAAACTCACCAAATAAAAAAAACGATATTCGGGTGGGTTATTTTGTTATACCCTAAATTACCCTCTGAATTTGTTTTTAAATTTGGAGGGTTTTTTTTATGTCCTTTTTTCGGGCAGTTATCTATCTGCTCATACGAAGCAAAATTTATCAATACATAGCATATCAGAGAACGGCAGGAAACCAGTTAAAAAAATTTCTGCCAGTGCAACGGTACTTCTCACCTTGAAAGTAGAAGTACAATCTCCATACAATAGAATTACTATTTCCTATAACCGTAAAGGTCACAGAGCCTTTGCGGTTTTTCTTTTGTCGATTTTTGTTGGAAAGTGCCGTAGGGCTGTTTCTGATATGCGGTGTCGTTCTCCGCCTCTCCATCTGGATTTTTTACATTTCAAAAATTCAGATGGGAGGTATTTATGGTGAAATATGCACCAAGAAAGGTATATATCAGAGAAAGTGGCGGCTATGTGGAATTATCCTACACGGAGTTCTGCCGTTGCAGGGAATCCGACCAGACCTATATGGACAAGCTGTTTATCCCCATTCAAGGCTGTCTGCTTGAAGTCGTGAGGGAGCAATACACAGACTTCTACCGTGACAAGGAACGGTGGCGTTATCTGCAAAAATTAGATACAAAGAATAGACTGCTATCTCTCGACGGATTTACGGACAGCGAGGGGAATCCTCTGGACTTTATCACTGATGAAGCGGTGGACATTGCAGAAACCGTTGTCAATGCGGTCATGGTGGACAGGCTGAAAGCCGCCCTGCCTTTGCTGTCGGATAGTGAACAGGAGCTGATACAGGCAATCTTTTTTGACGGACTTTCCGAGCGTGAAGTCGGGGCGAGGTTGGGCATAACCCAGAGCGTTGTAAACAAACGCAAAGCCAGAATCCTAATAAAACTAAGAAAGATAATAGAAAATTAAAATTTAAGGCGTTCAGCCCCCTTGTTTTTTCCTTTGGGAAGATGAGGGGGCTTTTCTCTGCCCTCTCAATCAATTCTGATTGGAGGAAGTAAGAATGGCATACAACCACGGACGGGAGGACAGGAAATGGCGTATCTGGAAAGAAGCGGAGGAAAAGCTGCTGCGTGAGTGCGGCGTTGATGAAGCGACCATTGAGCAGATACGCATGGCGGACAGGGCAGACTTCAATTCCAACAGGCGGTTTTACCGATGGACGAATGACGTTGCGGAATATCTTGAGGACATGGCAGGCAGGGAGCGGCAGGCGGAAGTGGGTACGGTTGCGGAGTTACTGGAAGAGATTGAGAGCGAAAATCTCTATCAAGTATTAGTCACGGTGGACGGGCGTACCTTGAAAATCGTCCTGCTGAAAATGCAGGGGTATTCCACAAAGGAGATTGCCCCGCTTGTGCATTTGACGACTGGTGCCATCTATGCGAGGTTAGACCATCTGCGGAAGAAGCTGCGGAAAATTTTATAGCTTCTAAAACAGCCTGCCATCCTGCGGGCTACTGGGTGAGGGATGGAAATCCCCTCACTCATTTTTTGCAGGAGGACAACAGGATGGCATACAGGGTTAAGGCATACACGCTTCGGGAGGAATCCACGGAAAGCGGCACAAGGTATTTTATCAGCTTTAAGGACGGGCAGGGCAAATCCCACGAGTTGGAAGTGTCGGAACAGTTCTTTATGGAGTTTCGGCAGATGGAGCGCAGGAACAGGAATCTTTTCTAATGGGACGAGCGGCACAGGGAGTTTAACGAGGTATGGGACGAAACCCTTTACAGACGGGCGTTGCGTGTGCCTAAGAGCCTTGATGAACGCATGGTTGAGGAAGAACGGAATGAAACGCTCTATAAGGCGGTTGGGAGCCTTCCAGAGATACAAAGGCGGCGTTTCCTGCTCTACTACGAGTATGAGTTCAATTTTTACCAAATCGCCGCTATGGAGCATTGCACCGCTTCGGCAATACAGAAATCTGTTGCGATTGCAAAGGAGAAAGTAAAGGCGGAAATTGAAGAAATATCTCCAACCGTGACCGACACCGCCCGAAAAAGAAATCTGTTTTTTATTTGTGTGGGATTGGCGGCATTACATACTCTCACTTTTTTCCGTGGGAGTAAATCTATTTTTAAGGAGGTCAACGCCTATGTGCAACGAAAACAAAGACACCGCCCGAAAGGAGGAAAGCCATGCAGAAGTTACAGACAGTCAACGCCGAAACGCTCCTTTATGAACCGCTTGAGAAACCATCCTTTGTGGTGGACAGCCTTATCCCGACAGGCTTATCGCTGTTCTGCGGCTCACAGAAGATAGGCAAAAGCTGGCTCATGCTGAAGCTATGCTTATGCGTGTCGCAGGGAATCCCTTTATGGGATATGCCGACAATGGAGGGCGATGTGCTTTACCTCTGCCTTGAGGACACGTTCTGCCGCATACAGGACAGGTTATTTCGTTTGACGGACGAAGCAAGCGGGCGGCTCCACTTTGCCGTGGCAAGCTGCAAGCTGTCAGACGGTCTTATCGTGCAGCTTGAAGATTATCTGAAAGATTACCCAGACAGCAGGCTCATTGTCATTGATACCTTGCAGAAAGTCCGTACAGCTTCAAAAGACAATGCCTATGCAAGCGACTATGGGGACATCTCCCTCATCAAAGACTTTGCCGACAGGCACTCTCTGGCGGTCATTGTCGTACACCACATCCGAAAGCAGAATGACAGCGACGTGTTCAACAAGGTGTCTGGGACGACAGGATTAACGGGGAGTGCGGACGCTACCTTTGTTCTGGAAAAGGAGAAACGTGCGTCTGACACCGCCAAGCTGTATGTGACGGGCAGGGACACGCCTTATCAGGAATACACGCTGCGTTTCCGTGATTGCCGTTGGGAGCTTGTGGAGCGGAAAACGCAGGAGCAGCTTGCGAAAGAAACGATACCAGATGTCCTTTTTCGGTTGGTGGATTTTATGAGGGATAAGGAAGAATGGATAGGCACGGCAACGGAACTGTTAGCCGCTATGGGGGAAACGGAAACCATACCCACGGTGATTACGAAATGGCTGAATGAATACCGCACCACATTTTTAAGCGAGAACCGTATCTGCTACCAGTACAGCCGCAGGAAAGACGGCAGGCGGATTGCCCTTGCAAGGAGGGCGGGTGACAGCGGTGATGGTGGTGACAGCGATATTAGGATACCCCCCTGTTACTGTCATTGACGCTTAAAGCCATGTAAAGCTGGCGGCTCTGCCCTGCGGGTGACAGCAGTGACGGTGGTGACAGTGATTTTAGGATACCCTGCCGCTGTCATCCCTACGGGAGAACACCCCGTAAACGCAAAATGCAGGCGTGAGATTTACTCGCCCTTTTCGGTCGTGTAAAACCACCCCTGCGGTCAGAAAAATCATTCCGATTTTTCCGACTGCGTTTACAGGGTGTAACACACTACACTTTGCCCTGCAAAGTCGTGTGCCAGACGTTCCCTCTGGACTCCCTTAAGGCAGGGCTGTGCCCTGCTATCCTACGCCTTACGGCTTCGGATAAAAGAATGGCGGCATGACGGTGACGGCTCTTGCGAGGGGGGTATCCCAAAAACACCGTCATCATCGACATGACCGTCATGCAGGGGGTGAGGGTGACAGTTGCGGCAGTCGGCAGGGGGTATCCCAAAACTGCTGTCACCACCGTCACCGCTGTCACCCCAAAGGACGGTCACCCGCCGAAAGAAAGGAGGAATCCGCCTATGCCTTATGCAATCCTGCGTTTCCAGAAACGAAAAGCGGGCGGCGTTGCGGCTTGTGAACGCCACAACGAGCGGAAGAAAGAAGCCTACAAAAGCAACCCAGATATAGATATGGAACGCTCTAAAAACAATTACCATCTCATAGCACCACCAAAGTACACCTACAAGAAAGAGATTAACCGCATGGTAGCCGAAGCGGGGTGCAGGACAAGGAAAGACAGCGTGATGATGGTGGAAACGCTCATCACAGCTTCACCAGAATTTATGAACCAGTTACCGCCCGAAGAACAAAAAGCGTATTTCCAGACGGCTCTTGACTTCATTTCGGAGCGTGTTGGAAAGCAGAATATCCTCTCCGCTGTCGTCCATATGGACGAGAGAACGCCCCATATGCACCTCTGCTTTGTGCCGATTACGCCAGACAATAAGCTGTCAGCGAAAGCTATCTTAGGCAACCAGAAATCATTATCCGAGTGGCAGACCGCCTACCATGAGCGGATGTCCTCACGGTGGAATCAGCTTGAACGGGGGCAGTCCTCAATGGAAACCAAGCGGAAACACGTCCCCACATGGCTCTATAAATTAGGCGGCAGGCTTGATAAACAGTATGAAGAAATCGTGTCTGCCCTATCCGACATCAACGCCTTTAACGCAGGGAAGAAAAGGGATAAAGCGTTAGATTTACTCTCTGCATGGCTGCCAGACGTGGAGAAATTCTCTAAGGAAATCGGGAAACAGCAGGCGTATATCGACAGTTTGAAAGAGAGAATTGGGCAGGAATCAGACTATGCGGGGCGTATGCGTGATGAAAAGTACGAGCAGGAACTAAAGGTGCAGAAAGCGAATCAGAAGATATTTGAATTGCAGAGAACCAACGAGCAGATGGGGCGGCTGCTGTCAAAAATACCGCCCGAAGTGTTGGAAGAATTGCAGAAAAATCATAGAAGCAGAGCGAAAGAAAGGTAGATATGTGAATGAAGAAACAGGATTTTAAGGTGTTAAAGACCAAAGACTTGTACCCGTTCCCCGACAATCCGTTTCATGTGGCAGAAGATGAAACACTGTCAGAGTTAGCGGAAAGCATCAAGGAATTTGGCATTGTCACGCCGATAATCACACGCCCGAAAGAGGACGGGGACGGTTATGAAGTGATTGCAGGACAGCGGCGTGTCCGTGCTTCTGAACTTGCAGGGATAAATACCGTGCCTGCGTTTGTCCTGCCCTTAGACCGTGACCGAGCCATCATCACCCTTGTAGACAGCAATTTGCAGCGTGAGAATATCCTGCCATCGGAGCGGGCGTTTGCTTACAAGATGAAATCCGAAGCCATGAAGCGGCAGGGTTTCCGCACAGACTTAACCTCGTCACAAGTTGTGACGAAGTTGCGGACGGACGACAAGGTGGCACAGGGCTTCGGCGTGGGCAGGATGACCGTGCAGCGTTTTATCCGCCTGACGGAACTGATACCGCCGATTTTGCAGATGGTGGACGAGGGGAAAATCGCCCTCACGCCTGCGGTGGAACTGTCCTTCTTGAAGAAAGACGAGCAGGAAAACCTCTTTGCCACGATGGAGAGCGAAGAAGCAACGCCCTCACTCTCACAGGCACAGCGGATGAAACAGTTAAGCCAGAGCGGGCGGCTTGACATGGATACGATATTTGCGATTATGACGGAGGAAAAGGGCAACCAGAAAGAAACCTTGAAAATCAACACAAGCAAGCTGAAAAAATACTTTCCGAAGAACACAACGCCGAAGCAGATGGAGGAAACCATCATCAAACTTTTGGAGCGTGAGTTGCAGAGGAAACGCAACCGTGACAGCCGCTAATCTTCTTTTTTCGGGAAGTAAATACAGAGAGTTGAGGTATGGAGAATGAGAGAAATCCAGTATGAAATCGTAAAGGAAATCGCAGTATTGTCTACGGGCGACAGTGGCTACACAAAGGAAATCAATCTCATTTCATGGAATGGGAAAGAGCCGAAGTATGACATCCGCAGCTTTTCCCCGAACCGTGAAAAGTGCGGCAAGGGAATCACGCTGAACGCTGATGAAGCGGCGGCACTCCTTAAAGCATTACAGAAAGAATTAAACAGCGAGGATTAATGGTATCTGATTGGCAGGGCGGGGACATTTCCAAACTCTTCCCTGCCCTGTCTGGAAAGGAAGATTTAAGTATGGGCGAGGATAAGAAAGCAGATAAAAAGAGAAAGCGTATCGTGCCAAAAGCACCAGTGCAGATGATAATCAGCCGTGAATATGTCGGCACACAGACCGTTACAGAAGCGTTTGTCCCGATTATCTCCGAGGATATTCGGAAGAAGATTGCCGAGGGCGACACCTTCGACAATGAGGGGCTGTCCGCTTAGAATGTACGCAATGGGACATGAAAACAGATAGGACAGATACGGAGGTTTTACAGTATGGCAGGAATCAAAGAAGAAAAGAAAATCTATTTAGTCGGCATTTATTGCCGCTTATCTAAAGACGATGGTACGGATAACGAGAGTGCGAGCATTGCGACACAGAAATCCATCCTCACGGATTATGTGAAAAAGCAGGGATGGCACATAGCAAAAACGTATGTGGACGATGGTTATTCTGGTACAAATTTCCAAAGACCAAGTTTCCAGAATATGATAAAAGACATTGAAAGCGGTCTGATAAACTGCGTGATTACGAAAGATTTATCCCGTCTGGGGAGAAACTATCTTGATTGTGGGTTATATCTGGAAGTTTTCTTCCCAGAGCATAACGTGAGGTATATAGCGGTCAATGACGGCGTAGATACCTTGAATAAATCTGCTATGGACATCACGCCTTTCCGCAACATTTTAAACGAAATGTATGCCGCTGACATATCTGTTAAGATAAAATCGGCATATCGGGCGAGGTTTCAACAGGGGAAATTCATGGGAACTACCGCCCCTTATGGCTATATCAAAGACCCTGCCGACCACAACCATCTGCTGATAGATGATAAAGTGGCACATGTTGTAAAAGAGATATTCGACCTTGCATTAAAAGGGAATGGAGTTGCCAAAATTTGCAGACATCTTAATAAACAGCATATCCTACGCCCTGCCGCTTATGCGGCGGAGCGTGGCGAAACAGGCTTTGAACGTCATTTTGAGGGGAACGAGGACAAACGCTATATTTGGAGTGGGAACAGCGTGAGGAGCATTTTAAGAAGCCCGATATATGCGGGAAATCTTGTAGGCTACAAACGGATTGCCGCCAATATGAAAAGCAAGAAACGCCCCTCTAAGCTGCCCGAAGAATGGGAAGTGATACCCAATACCCATGAGGGAATAGTCACGCAGGAGGAATTTGATATTGTCCAACAGCTTATTACAAGTCGTAGGCTTCCACAGAACAAGGGAGGATTTGTAAATATTTTTGCAGGCGTTATCAAGTGTGTGGACTGCGGATGTGCTCTGCGGGCAATGAACGTACACAGGAGGAAACGCCCAGAGATTATCGACTGTGTACAGTATTCATGTAATAATTATGCAAGAAACGGAAGAAGCGAGTGTAGTGCCCACAATATAGAAGCAAGGGATTTATTCAATGCCGTTCTTGCCGACATCAACTGTTTTGCGGATATGGCAGTGAATGATGAAAAGGCGGTCAGGGCCATAGAAAAGCGGCTCACGGAAACAGACCAGAGCAGGGCGAAAGCATTAGAGAAAGAACGTAAGAAGCTGAACAAACGCCTTGCGGAACTGGACAGGCTGTTTTCCTCTCTCTACGAGGATAAGGTCATGGAGCGTATTACCGAGCGGAATTTTGAGATGATGTCGGGGAAATACCAGAAAGAGCAGCTTGAAATTGAAGCAAGGCTGAAAGAGGTGACGGAAACTCTTAATGAAAGCTACGAGAAATCACGGGGAATCCGTGACTTCCTCGCCCTTATCCGAAATTATCAAGGCTTAAAAGAACTGGATGCAACAGTTATAAACGCACTCATAGACAAGATACTTGTTTCGGAGCGTGAGAAGATGGCAGACGGAACAGTGAAGCAGGAAATCAAGATTTACTATAAATTCATCGGCTTTGTCGATGAATTACATATCATACCTACAAAACGGTGGGCAGCAATGCCCGCTAAAAATTGTACGGTGTGCGGCGTTGAATATGTCCCGGGCTCTGGTGCATCAAGGTATTGTCCTGCTTGTGCCAAGAAGATACGGAGGGAGAAATCAAACGAGAGCAAACGCAGGAGCAGAGAACAGAAAAGGATAGCATGTATGAACTGTCCGCAAAAAATGACCGACTGAAATCGTGTCACCAGCCTTTACTTTACTTATCTGTTCTTCCGACATAAAAGGATTTTCCGTGATATATGGAACAATAACTTCTCCTGCCTGCTGCATTCTTGTTACCATAACTTCCATAAATAACAGCATTCCATTTTTATCCTGCTGAATATAATACTGGTCGATTGCTGCCTCAATCATCTGATTTGCCTGTGTCTCATCCACTTCATCTGAATAAGTATCCACGCTCCTGCCAAGTACATGATCAAATTCATCAAGAACATCCGTCATCAGTCCCTTATCAATCCGGCTTTTACACTCTGCAATCAGCACAGCTGGGATCCCATAAAATGCTTCTGCAATACTTCCTGTAATAGCACCAAGCGTATCCGTATCTCCACCAAGTGATACTGCATTCCGTATGGCATCCTCAAAATCTTTGGATTCCAGAAATGCGATGATTGCCTCTGGTACTGTTTCCTGACAGCTTTCAACATGATGGTAGTAGGTTCGGATATTATCCAATGTTCTACTCAGATCATAATGAAATTCCCTCTCGATATAAGCTTTGATTTCTTCTTTTGAAGATCCATTCCTTGCCATATATATTGCACTTGCAGTTGACTCTGCACCCTTTATACCTTCTGGATGATTATGTGTCACATTCGCTGTAGCTCTAGCTACCTCTCTGGTTCTTTCCATCGAATCATAAAGCCAGCCTACCGCTGACACTCTCATGGCTGAACCATTTCCATAGCTTCCGTATGGCTTCGGATTATTTTCTTTAAGCCAATGTCTGAAGCATCCACCATAGCCTGCATGTGGATATCTTTTTCCCCAATCCTGCATATTGGATGCTACCGCATCTTCAATTTTCTTTACTGCTGCTTCCGGTCCGACTGCCAGGAGAGCTTCTCCAACTGCTATTGTCATAACAGAATCATCTGTAAAGCCACAGCCTTCACTAAACAAATCAAAATTCTTTGTTTTATCACCTCTGTCAAACTCAAACGGACTTCCTATAATATCTCCTAAAATTGCTCCGTACATATATGCCTCCAATTCCCGGATTACTCCGGCACCTCTCTTTCTCTGTTACAATATGAGTATAATTAAAAGGCATCTTCATATGGTCGCTGTTTGGGCGACACTTTCAGAAAATAAAAATGCCGGTACAATATTGCACCGACACTAATTTCTCTAATATTTTTCATTTTGTTCTGACCATACTGGCGTACCATATTTTTTTCTTGCCACATCGCAAATTGCCATTAAAGCATAATAATTAACCCGATTAGGGCTGTTGGTCGTCCCTTCGCCCATAGCAAATGTTTTAATATCCTTAATTGAGTTCTCATCAAGACCATCTTGATTCCCCGGATTTACAGAGAATGTCTGGATAAACATTCTAACAAGCCTTGCCATGTTATTCTGAACATAGTAAGACTTGCTGTCATACTTCCCTGCGGATCATTGTCAATCACAAGCACTTTCTTCCCTGCTTTTGCAAGTCCGACTGCCAGATTCACGCAACTTGTTGTCTTGCCAACCCCGCCTTTTTGTGAACACAATGCCAGCACTTTACAATCCTTCATTACTTTCTCTTCCATCCTTTTTATCCTCCCATAAATAACTTGAACCTTTCAGCATCCATAATGCTGCTTCCAAAAATGCAAGATACCGTTCTGTCATACTATCAAGAACCGGTTCTGAAATAACTGGTTTTTCAGACTTCAAATCTTTTGCCACATCCTCCAAAACCAAACTCATTTCCTTCATTTCTGACCGGATAATCTCAATTGTTTCTTTCTTTCCAACAACACATACATGATTGTAAATGCATGATCGGACGATATAATCCTGTTTTTTCATTCCGCTCACTTTCACTCGTTCTTCAATTGTTGCTTTTTCATAAGAATTCACCCGAAAAGAAATGGTCGTTGTGTTGTGTTTTCCATGTCTGTCACCAGCCATCGCTTATTCCTCCTCTTCCTCATGTTTCTTATCTAGCAAACCTGCTAATTTACTCTGTGTAGACGGATACAGATGTGAATAAGTGTTCAACGTGGTTTCCACCTTTTCATGTCCAAGGCGTTCTGCAATCTCCAATGGAGCCACCCCCATATCAACCAGCATACTGGCATGGGAATGGCGGAGATCATGAAGTCGTATCCGCTTTACACCAGACCGCTCGATTCCGGTAGCCATACAATGTTCCATATGCGATTTGGTAAACCGAAAAAGTCTTTCCTTTTTCATAATTCCATACAAATGACTGCAATACTCCCGAAATTCCTCTGCAAGAAAATCCGGCATCGTAATCACACGGATACTCTTTGGAGTTTTCGGCTGCGTGATCATATCCTTTCCTTTCAGTCTCTGATAAGATTTATTGATTGATATGGTTTTCTCTTCAAGATTGATGTCATTATAAGTAAGTGCAAGCAATTCACCGATACGCATTCCGGTCCAGTACAACAAAAGAAACGCCATTCTTGTCTCCGGCTTATCACTTACTGTCTCCAGAAAAGCATTGAACTCTTCCTGCATCCAGAAGTCCTTCGGTTCTCCTTTACTCTTGCCAATCGCTCCTGCCTTCCTGCAGGGATTATCCTGCAGGTTATAATACCGCATTGCATAATTGAAGATTGCAGTCAGCTGGCAGTTCACTGTTTTCAGATAAGTAGGAGAATATCCTTTTCCATTCTTATCCTTATACGTCAGCAACTCATTCTGCCATGCACGGACGTCTGCCACCGTAATTTCACTGAGAATCTTCTTTTCAAAATAAGGCTTGATTTTCAGGTCAATAATATATCGCTTCGTGTACATAGTGTTTTCTCTGAGACGGACATCCATATCTTTGTAATAAATCTCCAGAAAATTTCCAAATTCAATATCCACACCCTGGCTCTGCTGTTGCAGGAAATCTCTTTCCCATTCCTTAGCTTCACCCTTGGTCCTGAATCCTCTTTTCTGTTTTCTTTTCCGATTTCCCTGCCAGTCTTTGTAATAGACCTGTACTTTCCAGTTTTTTCCTTCTTTGTAAACCCCCATTGCTAATCCTCGACTTTCATGCCATAAATCTTTTCTGCCAGGAATTTCGTAGAGATTTTTCCAGCTACTACAATATAGCCTTTTGCCTTCAATTCTTTGTTGTATTCTCGCATCAGACTATATGCATAAGTTTTTGAAACTCCAAGAATTGCACACACATCATCCACATCCATATACATTTTTTCCTGCATCATACTCATACCGCTTTATCCTCCTTCAAATACTGCTCAACATGTTCCAGACCATAGATCTTGTCCTCTACATAGCGGGTTGGCACCCGACCGAGAATCACATAATAGTTCTTGCTTGCCAGATCGGCATTCATTCTTTCCACTACCCGGTAAGCAAACGAAACTGATAATCCAAAGAGTTCTGCAATGTCTTCCACTGATAAATACATTTTTCTCTTACGCATGAAACCATTCCTTTCCCTCTTCCTGTGGAATCTCACAAGTATCTTCTACTCCGTAGAAACGCTTCACAAAATACTTTGTCGGAACTTTTCCTCTAAGCGTCAGGTAGCCCTGTTCTTCCAGTTCCTTGTTCAGATTTCCGATGATTTCATAAGCCGATGTCTGTTTTACTTCCAGAAGTTCACATATATCGGCTGCCTTTAAAAATAATTTATTCTGCATAATCAGTACCTCCTGTGTTTTGAATATTTATCTCTTCATATACTCTGTACTGGCAGATGCAAAATCGGACATCATTTTCCGAAATTTATCAAATTTTCTTGTTTTTTAATTCTCCATCAGTGTGATTACTGTGTCATGGAGTTTAAGCTCATCGAAAGTAAAGAACCTTTCTGTGGTATCTGTTTTCTAAATGCAGGCAACAAAAAAACAGTCTGCCTTGACGAAAATCACTTCAATCAAAACAAACTGTTCTTCATATTTACTCTAATTTTATTTTATGAGAATAACCGATTTCACGAAATTTGCAGGTGAATCTGGAATATAAACAAGAGAAAAAAATAATTTTTAAACTCCATTTGCACTCCATTTGGTCTTTTCGACACCCCGCAAAGCCTTTATTTATGGGCTTTTCCGCGATTTTTCAAGCTACTCAAACTCGGCGTGTTCTTTGTTGTTCTTAACTGTATTTATTTAAGTTTTATGCAAATACACGCCCATTTTTACATCAATTACATCATTTATTATGGCTTGCTGATTTTCTGTTGCCAAAATGTTGCCACGCATTTATTATAGCAAATTCCTATAATTTGACAACTCATTTTTGAAATATTACACAATAAAAACTGATTTCTCCTTATCCATCCTTATTACATGGTGCTAGCACCATGTCTTTCTTATTGTTAAAGGAGATTATGAAGTTTAAGAACATTCATCCGCATCTAACATCACATTTTTAAGCTGTTTGCTATCAAGTTAATCCAAGATTCACTAATCTAAATATTTGAAATAAACGTTTACCTATTACTTGTTTTTCTATCCTTTGGAAATTATCCGATTGAAATTTTTGTGACTTGTCTGAGCATATAGCAACTACAGTTTTTTCTTTTGTTATCGGTAATAGCTGATCCAATAAATTGATATTATCTTTATTTCCATTCTGCCATTCAACAAGGTTTCCATATGGAACATCTGTAAATATAATATCCGCTTTGAAATTAGCATTATCTAATGGAATATTTGATAAAACATCTGCTTTAAACACTTTGCGTTCTATTTCATGTGTCGAATTTGCCAATATGTCCAATAAATTGGTTGCACTATTTAATGCATCGATATGTGAATTTTTGTTATGTAATGATAATAAATCATTTATTTGTCGTATTCTTTTTTTGAGTCCGTTTTTATCAAGCAACGATAAATTCTCGTTGGCAAGCTGTATAGCATCATCACTTATGTCAGAAGCCATTATTGTCTTTATTCTTTCATAATTTAAAAAGCCAAGTACCGTTAGCAGATAACCGCCGCCACAGCAAGGGTCATAAATACATACACTATCTGGGTCATCTAAATGATGTAAACATCTACTAAATATTTCTTGTGCAAGCCTTACCGGGAAATTAGGATATCCCGCTTTATGGACTATAACTTTTCCGCTTGCCAAATCCTCAAAATTCCTATTTTCACAATATTTATATACCATTAATATATTCTCCATAAACCAATCATGGTTTCTTCCCCATAATCCAATTATCAACCATTATCGCAGCCTGTTTAGGTGAAATGTCGGAAGTGTCCAATAATGTTATAGGATATGAAACATTCTCGTTGGACTGCTGTTTCAGCCATTTATTGAAATCCGTAGAGTTTCTAATCCAATCATCATCACTTACCCCGCGTCCTTTACGCATTCGTTCTTCCAATACAGCATCATCACAGACAACAGCAAGATAATAAATATGGGTAAACAATTCTCTTTCTGGCAAATTTTCAAGTTGTTTAGGTACTCTGCAACCACACAGTACAACAGGCTTTCCAGCTTGTGCAATATTGGCACATACCCTTAACCATAAACGATTATACTCGAAATAATCATCCTCTGGTGTATTGTAAATGTCATTCCACAATAAGTCACTTTCCATTACAATATACTCTTTTTCATTAATAAACAATTCATTACAAAGTGTCGATTTTCCAACACAGGAAGCCCCGGTGACAATGAATAATGGTTGTTTTTTAGTAGGTTTCATAATAGCCTCCAACAATCCCAATTTAACATTCTTTCTTATAAATTAACATACCGTTACCATAAAGGTCATCTTCCGCCCCAAATTCTTCCCTAACAAATTCATACCCATTCTTTTCAAGAACTCTCACAGAAGCATTATTTCCACGCATGACACGTCCATATAAAATATTTATTCCAAAAGTTCTTTTTATAAACTCTGTCATAGCTTTTAATAATTCAGTTGCATACCCATTTCCACTATACTTTTTACATATCCCGTAACCTATTTCTACCTCATCAGGATTTCCTTCTACCACATTTACGCCTGTATCGCCTATCAATTCACCTGTTTCTTTCAGTTCAACAGCTAATACATACGGTAAATGTTTGCCATTGACACAGTCCACATAAAATTTGATTGCGCCTTTAGTTTCTTCCATATCTACATAGCTTTCATTTGGAATCCACATTTTTACTTCTTCTTCCAAATGATTTTCATATAAACATTTGGCATCTTCTATCTCAAATTTTCTAATCTTCAAGTGCTCTGTTTCAAATATATATTCCATGCCCTTTTCTCCTTAAATTCATTACATAAATTATATCACTTTTATTCTCTATTTTCCATAAAAATATAGGACATAGCAACCGCCACGCCCCATATTTCTTATCGTTCCAACGACTTTTCAATCTGCTGTTTCTGCCCTTTCAAGTCGTTCTGTTTCTCATACAGACTATTGCGCTCTTTGCAGAGTTCTTTCATGCGCTCCAACTGCGCCCGCACTCCCTCCCGGCAATCCGGCTCTATCTTCTTATATTCCCCGGTCAGATTGCGGATTGTATTATTGTTCTCTTTTATCTGCTCTGACAGACATACCCAGTCTATCAAATTTTGCACTTCCTTATCCGTTTCGTAAAGGTCTGTTTCTGCCACGATTTTAGCACACAGCCGCACCATGACTTTCTTCTCCATATCCGTCATATCCTATCCATCCCCCTTTCCTATCGGCTCATTTCAAAAGCACGCTTCGGGCGTTTATTTGCCCTTTCTGCCTGTTCTAACGCCTTTGACTGTTCTACTATCAACTGCACCTGCTCTCTGCCGAAATGACGCTCCAAACGCCCCAAATCAGACGCTTTCTCCTGCAATCGGTCTATGGTGTCGCTCTGCTCCATGACCTTATCCGTCAAGCGGCTAATTTGCTCCTTTTGCCCGTCCACTTTGGCGGTCAACTTCTTGCTTTGCTCCGTAAGCTGTACGCATTTGATAGTCAGATTTTTTACCACCTCTTTTAATTTCTCTACAAGCGGGAGTGCCTTTTTATCCCGATAATTCTTTGCGCTCATCAATACCCCTGGCTCTGCCAACTGCCATTTCACATCTTCATCATAGGCGTGTATATTGCGCTCCATGACTTCTTTTGATTGCACCATTTTGTTAATTTCCTGCTGTAACTTTTTCTGCTGTTTCTCCAATTTTTCATTTTCAGACAGCAGCTTTTCTTTATCTTCTGTCAGTGTTTCCGTCTGCTCTTTCAAAAGAAGATTTGTAGCGGAAAGTTCTGATATTTCCTGCCGGATTTCTTCGCTCTCTTTGCGTATCTGCTCCGTTTCCTGTCCTGCCGCAATCTGCTGATGAAGAATGTCAGATAATTTCTCTTTACTGCCGGAGATTGTCTGTTCCAGTTCCGCAACCTCTTTCTGCCGCTCCTGCTTTTCAAAATCAAGTACCGACAAATGCTTGTTATGTGTGCCTAACTGTTTCCACTGTACGCCGTGCCGCCCCATGACTTTAGAAAGTTCCTGCTTCTCCGCTTCAATCCATTCATTCCATTCCGTCATTCCCCTTGTGCCGCCTTTGAAACCCTGTTCCGACAATGCGCCTTTGAGGGAAACTCTCGTATCAAGTCCACGCTTGCTGTTACGGATAAAGGGAACAAAATCAATGTGGATATGTGGCGTCTGCTCGTCCATGTGTAAGTGGCTTGAAAATACATATAGGTTCGGATTTCTTTTCTGAAACTGCTCCATGAACTCACATAAAATCTCTTTCGCCAACTGCCCCTCATTGCTCTGCACGTTCATATCATCTTTATTGCCGATTTGGAAGATTACCTCATAAAATAATTTCTCCTGCTTTCCCCGGCGTATTTTCTCATAGTAATCATCAATCTTTCTGTCACTCCGTTTTTGCTTTGCATTGTAGCGTTCCAGTGCTTCATCAAAAAGAATGTGATAAACTTCTTTTATATCCGAATGGCAAAATTCCACGTTGTCCCAGCTACGTTCCTTGTCTACATTTTTAGCTGTAAAGGCTCTTGTATTGTGGTTGACCGAACCTTTCCCCATCATGCCGCTAATCGTCCTTTCCAATAGGCATATCCTCCACATTCTATATACTGATTTTACTGCGCCGACTAAGGCGCAAAGCGAAGTTTCTTCGCTTCGGCTTTGTTACTTTCCCGAAAGTAACGCAAAAGCACTTTCGACAGGCTACGCTCTATCAAAAGTGCCTTTGCGCCCTGCCGGGGGCTTTCCGTCCTCACGGACGGTAGGCGGCTGTTCGCCGCTTCAATGCTCCCCATGCGTCGGTTTGCGTCGATAGCGTCGATATTTTCTATACCGCCCCGCTATCAAAAATACCGTCGCAACCGACGCATATCGTCGCACTTTACTCTTTCTGCTCTAGCCGTTTCAGAATGATTTTTCTCTCATGCCCCCGCTTGTTGTCATAGAAAATGCCATAATCATTAAGCAACTGGCTGGTCACGCCCCACAATGTCCATGACCGCCGTGTTGTCCGTGCGCTTTTTCTTGTGCATGATAAACGCCCCGTCCGCCGCACCGAGAAGCCCGTTTGTGCCGGAAATCATATCGAAGCTGTCCTCGGACTCCAACTTGCGGGTATGATGAACCACCAACAGGCAGACACCGTATTTATCACTGAATGATTTCAGCTTTGTCACAATCTCATAATCACTGGAATAGCTGTACCTGCCCCCGCCGACCTCACGCACCTTTTGGAGCGTATCAATGATAATCAGCCTTGCGTCCTTATGCTCTTTTATGAAACCCTCCAATTCTCCGTCCAGTCCCTCATTCAGTGTCTTTGCCTGCGTTGCAAAAAATAAATTGTCCGCACACTCCACACCAAACATGACGGACAGCCGCCGCTGAAGCCTTGCATAATCATCTTCCAGTGCAAGATATAATACCGTCCCTTTTCTTACTGGATAATTCCACAGCGGAAGCCCCATTGCCACATGGTAGGCAAGCTGTCCCATGAAGAACGATTTACCTACTTTCGGCGCACCCACAAAGAGGTAAGTGCCGCCATACAAGAAGCCGTCCACAACAGGCGTTCTCGGCGGGTAAACCGTATCATACAGTTCTGTCATGGAAACGGTTTGAAGCCCGCCGCCCTGCCCGGATTTCTCCGGGCAATTTGTGGCTTGCAGATTGTTTTTTGCTGTTTCATTTGCTATAATTTCATTGTAATTTTTATTGTTCGGCTGTTCCCCATCTGCGCCAACAGATGATACGGGAGCAGTCGTTTTTATTTTATTTGTCATTCATCTTCCCCTTTCAGACCGTCTAAAGTGATTGCGATTACTTGCAACGTGTAGAGCAGTTCGTCATTGTCCGGGCTTACGCTTTCCATGCGTTTCAATTCCTCATAAATTGCCGCCATCTGATTTTTCAGTGCCTTATATACCCTCGGATTGCCCTGCACCACAACGTCCCGGCATAAGAGCCGCCTTGTAATATAATCCTGTTTTGTCAATCCCGACAATGCCACCAAATCATTCAACAGCTTTGCTTCTTCATCAGATACCCGGAACGCCACCGTATGGTTGCGCCATCTTCCCTTGTAATCAAGTGATTTTTCCATGCCTTTAGTCCTCCTTTGTCATTCTCTCCATTTCCAATTTCTCCGCCATTTCCGTCTGAACCGTTGGGAACAAGTGGGCGTACCGGTAAGTGATTTTCTCCGCTTCATGCCCCATGCGCTCCCCAATCGCCAGTACCGAAAATCCCATATCCAGCAAGAGCGATACTGCGCTATGGCGTAGGTCATGCACCCTTATTTTCTTTACTCCTGCCTGTTTTGCTCCACGCTCCATTTCATGGCTAAGATAAGATTTTGTGACCGAAAACAGTCTTTCGTTCGGCTTAATGTCATAAAGCATTTTGATGTACTCCTGCATTTCCTCACACAGAAAGGTTGGCATTTTTATTGTGCGGTTACTCTTTTTCGTCTTAGGGCTTGTGATAATGTCACGCCCTTTGGAACGGTGGAAAGTCTTGCTGATTGTAACCGTCTGTTTCTCAAAATCAATATCAGCAGGCGTGAGCGCAAGCAGTTCGCCGGAACGCATACCGCACCAGTAGAGCATTTCAAACGCATAATAGGAACGGGGCTTATCCATCATGGTTTCGGAAAATTTCAGATATTCTTCTTTCGTCCAAAAATCCATTTCCTTGACGGCTTCACTCCCAATCGTCCCCGCCCGCCTTGCCGGATTGTAGGGAAGATTATAGAAGTTTACTGCATGGTTGAATATCGCCGTAAGTTGTGCGTGAATTGTCCTCAAATAATCTGCGGAATAGGGCTTGCCTTTCTCGTCCCGGTACGCCATCAACTCATTCTGCCACGCTATCACGTCCTTTGCTTCAATTTCTGCAATTTTGCGGTTTTCAAAGTACGGTAAAATCTTTGTCCGTATCACATGGCTTTTGGACTCCCAAGTGCTTTCCTTGACACGCTGCTTCTTGTCGGCTTCGTACACTTCAAAGAAACTGCCAAACGTCATATCCAGTTTTGCGCCCTGCTTTAACATGGCTTCATGCTCCCACGCCTGCGCTTCTCTCTTTGTTGCAAAACCTCTCTTTTGTGTCTGCTTTCTCTCCCCTTTCCAGTTGGTAAAGCGGTAGATAACCCGCCACGTCCCCGTGGCATTGTCCTTGTATACAGCCATCTAAATCAACTCCTTCCTATTCGCTGTAACATACTTTTTTATGAAAAAATGTAGCGTTCACACGTCCTGCCACCGTCAGATAGCCCTGTTTCTGCATTTCTGCGTTCAGTTCCCTTACAATCTGATAGGCTTTTGACTTTGACACACGCAGTTCCGCTGCCACTTCCTCCACTGTCATAAAAGATTTTTCTGTCATTCAGATATCCTCTCCTTTCAATGTTTAACTGTTTTTGTTTAAGTATTGCATATAGAATACTAAATAAATTCCGTTAAGTCAAGTGGTTTTCAAGAAAATCTTAACTTTTTTTATTTAAGTTATTCTTGCTATTCCTATTGCACCATGTTATACTAACTTCAACAGATTTGTTTAAGTAAAGTCATGCACGACTGGAAGAAAACAGGACGGCGGGTGCTTGCACACGCTGAACTGCTTTCTGACAGGCGTATATGGCGCACCGCCACAGCGAGATGAAGCGGAGCGTAATCAAGCTGGCATGACTTTACCTCACTTCACAATAACGGAGGTTTTATTATGGCAATCGGCAAACGTATCCGCTTTTTCCGCAACCGAAAAGGCATGACACAGAAACAGCTCGGCGAAATCCTCGGCTTTCTCGGAAAGACCTCTGATGTCCGCATGGCACAGTATGAAACCGAAGCGAGGACACCGAAGCATGACCTTGTAAAAGAAATGGCGAATATCTTTGATGTAAGCACCCACGCCCTCACCGTGCCGGATATTGATACCTATACCGGGCTTATGCACACACTCTTTGCGTTGGAAGATATGTACGGACTGAAAATCGGGGAGGTTGACGGGGAAATCTGCCTGCGCCTTGACAAGTCCGACTATTCCACCTATTCGTCCATGTTTGATATGTTCCACGCATGGCAGGAGCAAGCCGCCAAACTGGAACAGGGCGAGATTACCAAAGAGGAATACGACCAGTGGCGGTACAAGTACCCGGAACTGGACACCTCAAAGCATTGGGCGAAAGTCCCCTCACAGGCGGTCAGTGATATGCTTATAGAGGAATTTCAGAAAATCGAGAAAGAAGAAAAGAAAACATCTAAAAAGAAAAAGCAGAAATAAGCATAAAAAGACCTTGCCGATATTCAGTTTCCATATCTGAAAATCAGCAAGGTTTTCTTATCCCATTGATGTAATTATTTCGTGCGTGATATAAAAAATGTTGCCAAATCGTTGCCAGCGCCTAAACAAATTTGCTTGCAACCCGCATAAATACTAGGTTCTTAAAGCCCATTTCATCACTCAAACTCGCAAATAAATTCTTGTCACTATACATTTTTGTATAGGTATTATGGTTCTATCCGGTTTCATATGTGTTCCACTGTCCTAAGTCCACAGACTGTACTGAACGGTGTTATCAATTTGTTATCAAATTTCTGTTATCAGTCAAAGATTCTAGTGATATCCTGATACCGGTTAATTACACGATAAATCTCTACATACTCACTGCCCACTTTATAGATAATCACATAATCTTCCCATATCGCATATTTATAATCTGTCCGAAAACTGACTCGTTTGGAAAGATCTGATCCCATTCCCGGAAACATCTGAAGATTCTCAAATTTCCCGTAAATTTCCTTTATGGTCTTTGCCGCATATTCCTCGTTGTCTTCAGCAATGTAATCCCGAATATTCTTCAGATCTTTTGCAACAATCGGGTTAATCCGCAATTTTAACATCTTATTCCCCCACAAGTGCCTTCAGTTCATCCAAATCCAGCCATCCTTCGCCGTCTTTCACTGCTTCTTCGGCTTCCTGCAGCTTCATCAAAAGCTTCTTTTCCGCACGATCACGTTCATAATCTTCAAAATCCATAACCACAAAACGTCCTCTACCATTCTTAGTAAGATATACCGGCTCGCCTTTGTGGCAGTTCTTCAGGACTTCGTTATAATTTCTCAAATCAGATACTGGTAAAATACTTGCCATATTCTTTCAGCTCCTTCCTTGATTTTATATTGTTTCTGCTACTTATATTATACACAAAAAGCTGTAAAATTCAACGTGAATTTTTACAGCTTTCTATTATAACTATTCCTATTTTTTAATTCGACAAACTTGAAGTTGTAGGGGACAATACCTGATCAGCCTGCCTTGGCTTGTTTATAAAGGAGACCACTTTTGATCAGTAATAGCAGAAAAGCAACTATTATTGCATATGGTTCTTTCATCATTGCCAAAAACAAAACATCGATAACACTGCATCCTATAGACAATGCAGTAATCACCTTTTTGCCTTTTTCAAATTTGAAATAGACCATCAATATTTTCACAATCCCGATAATCGTTAAAGTGATGAACATTATCCAATAAATGGTAATAATCCATTTATTATTATCTACATACTCAAAAAGATTTACCGAATAGATATAACCATTGACCGGCTTGGGATACAGCGGAAGAAAAATAAGCATCAAAGAAAGCAAGTCAACAAATCCCCATAATAAGTCACATACACTATTGAGATTTGATTTGTTTTCTTTTTCTGCAATCAAAATCAACTGTTCTCCAGATAACAGATCATCAATCGACACAGAAAAATATCGAGATATTTCCTTTAATGAATCTATGCTCGGATATCCTCTTCCGGATTCCCATTTTGAAATTGCAGTTCTAGATACAAATAATGCCGCAGCCAGTTCTTCTTGTGTCATTCCCCGGCTTTTTCTTAATTCCTGAAGTTTTTCATGAAATTCCAAAACCTCCACCCCTTGCTCGTTTTATTTATTCTTTATTGACAGTATAACCGCTCCCTGATAAATAGAAAATAATCCAATGCTTAACAATACGCCACCTACAATATCCGTGAGCCAATGTACTCCCGAAATCAATCTGCCAATAACCATGAATGCCGAAAAAGCGATTGTTACAATCGTTATCACTTTTTTGACTGCAATGCTTGACAGCCTGCGCTGAGTCTGTTCGATCAAAGTCGGCATCACACACAATACCAATAGTGTAGTTGATGATGGATAAGATGCCTCCATTACTCCGTTAATTAAAATAGGTCTGTAATTGATTGGAATCATCTCAAAAAATATATATGCCAGGATCACGACAATATAATAAATACCCAGAATAATGATATCCGGATCCACCTTGAAAAGACTTCTTTTCTTAATCAACTGAACTAGTCCCACACCTGCAAAGATCAGGCATACTACGACAGGCACCAGCCCCATCCAATCAGTAATCGAATAAATCATCATGTGTACGCCTGTGAAGCGGTGAAACCAGCAATTGAGTGTTGCAAATCCAATATTCGTTCCGTTTTGACCATGAGGCTGCACATCTACCATCTGGATCAAAACTGTCCATAATACAAAAGTTGCAATGAATATTCCTCCAAATAGTAAATTCTTCATTCCGTTCTTTTTCATCATTCTACGTCCTTTCTATATGGGTTTGTCTTTTCGACACATTCACCTTATCAAAAAACATAAAATGATGATAGAATCGCTCGGTCACATACGTGATACGATTCGTATCATACCCGTAAATGCTTGTTTTTTCAGTATTTCCTTCTGATTATCTATCCCTGCAAATCCGGATTTATCTTTTAGCATTCTATCATGTTCTATTCTGAAATTCCACTCTTACATTTACAAAGAGTCGCCTTTCGGCAGCCCTCTTAACTTATATATAAACGATCTCTTTCAGTACAATTTTTTCAGCACTTGTTCTGATATTATTCATCAACCCGACCCACTTCATCTGATCCCGTATCTTCAATGTTTCTGTCACACTCTGTTCTTCTGCCATCTGCTTCATTAACATTTCGACCTGCTCTCTTGCATCCCGATCAATCTGATTCAGATGTTCAGTCAGCTTTCCAGTCAATAACAGGCACTGATATCTTGCTGGTCTATACTCTTTCAGATATTGTTTCCGCAACATTCCATATTTCCCATATGTCGGTTCTTCCTCATTCAGCACCAGACCCGGCAAATAGTAATCTCCATGCAAGGTATAGCTTAATCCGTTCTTTTCATCATAAATGTGTTTTTTCATGCACTTATATCTCCATTCCTCTGTTCTTTGTTTTATTTTTCTTACGCTGCTGATTCTCCATCTCGCTCTTTTTCGCACCCCATGCTAATCTTTCGTAAATGCTTCCTTTTGGCATTTGTTCCATCCGTCGTTTTTCTTCCAGTGCTTTCTGATTATGAATATCCTGCAGTACCGCAGCCTCCACAGTGTCTATTCCCATGACACGCACAACACGATCATATCTATCAGAAACACTTTGCAACATATTCTTTTCTTCTAATAATTTCTGATTGTCTTTACGCATATCATCCAACTCTTTCTGAACACTGTTATATGCCTGTTTTGTCTTCTGGTATTTATTTTTCCATTTCTCCACTTCTTTCGTAAGTTCTTTTACCTGGGCAGCCATTGCAGCAATCTTATTCTTCATTTGAATAAATAATGGTTTAACTTTTTTATCCCGATAGGTTCCTGCACGTTCCAATGCTCCTGCTTCCGGTAGAAGCGTTTTAACCGTCCCATATTCTTTTATTTCCTTACTGACATTATCTATGATCGGCTGTAACTGCTCCCGACGTTCTTCTAGGCTTTTTAATTCTATTTCTGCTTTCTCTGCCCGCTTTTCTGCAGCTTCTTTATCCCTGACCGCCTGTTCCTTATCTTCTTTCAAAAGCTGAATATCTGCCTTGGATTCTGCAATCTGTGCAGTCAGTCCCTCATTCTCTGCTGTCAGATACTCTTTTTCCTGCTCCAGAGCCTGAACTTCCTTCTTTCGTTCTTTTTTCTTGAAATTATAAACATCCAGATGTTCCTCATGGGTACCTTTCTGTTCCCATTCAATCCCATACTGCTTTGCAATATCTGCCAGCACTTCTTTTTCGTGGTTTATCCACTGATTTAATTCTGTGTCATGTTTATTTCCACCTTGAAATCCCAAACTTTTTAATGCCTGCTTCAGTGAAACTCTGATATCCATCCCTTTTCCTTTCCAACCAGTCACATAGGGAACAAAATCAATATGCAGATGTGGTGTAGCTTCATCCTGATGAAGATAACAGCAAAATACCCGGAGAGTTGGATTCCTTTTCTGAAAATCCTGCATATATTCATTCAACACCTTCACTGCCAGTTCTCCTTCTACTGTCCCTACAGCCATGTCTTCACAATTTCCAATCTGGAAAATGACCTCATGGAATAGTTTTTCCTGTTTTCCCTGCCGGATTTTTTCATAATAATTTGTAATCTGACGGTCTTTTCTTTTCCCCACATTGTATCGCTCCACAGAATCATCAAACAACTCTTTATAAACATCTTTCAGATTTTCATTCTGGTAACAAATATTCAAGTGTACTCTGTCCGGATCTACATTTTCTGCTATGAAATCCCTTCTGTTATGAGCCAGAGAACCAGCTCCGATCATACCGCTAATTGTTCTTTTCATGGTCATGCTTCTCACCTCCCCTTCTGAAACCAGTGCCAGACATGGCACATAAATTTGTATCTTCGCCAGTTATGGCGATAAAAAGAACTCTTCGCCGGATACGGCGGTTTTGTTACTTTTGTCAAAAGTAACGCAAAAGCACTTTCGACAGCCGTACCGTCCATCAAAAGTCCCCTTGCGCCCTGCCGGGGGCAAGACGTCCGGGGACGTCTGTTATGCACCGACCGAATCGGAGCGAAGACCTATTCCTCCCGTTGGTCGGTTTACTCCTGCGTTACTTGTATGACTGACTTATCCCGTTATTCTCGCCCGGACATATTCCAAATCTCCGCAGTATGGTGTCCCCACCAGATACCATTCCCTTGCCGGATTCATTTCCATTCTGGTCTTGACCCACTGATCGTCAACCAGCACTTCCAGCCCTTCTCCGCAGTGAAATCCTGTGTCAATCCATAAATCTGATGATAATAAACCGTATCTTCCGTTATTGCTGTTATAACCTAATCTTCCTTCTCTCATTGTGTCACTCTCCCTTCATTTATCGTTTTCCATAGGGAGCCCCGTT